>NZ_JBVJHZ010000027.1:0-79392 GCF_055586545.1 Glycomyces sp. NPDC050141
GGAGGGAGTTGGCCGTAGATACGACAGAACGGGTGGAGACCTATACACACGCCCCCCCCCCCCCCCCCCCCCCCCCCACCCCCCACCCCCCCCCCCCCCCCCCCCCCCCCCCCCCCCCCCCCCCCCCCCACCGGCATGATGCCCTACAGGTACTGCCCGATCTGCTGCTGCGGGATCGCCGGCTCCGTCGTCGTCGGGTCCGTGCCGCTGCGCCGCGCGTACAGCTCGGCGAGGGTCATCGGCTCGCGCACCGAGCCGCCGCCGAGCCAGTCGCCCGACTCCAGCGCCGAGAGCGCCCCGACCTCGATCTGCGCCAGGCACCGCCCGGGCCGGACGACGGCCGGGTGCAGCCGGTCGAGCCGTTCGTTCGTGGTGATCGCGACCATGATCTCGCGGCCCTGCCCGAGCAGGCCGTCCGTCAGGTTCAGCAGCCGCGCCAGCGACTGGCCCGACGCCTCCTTCGCCTCGCCGCGGATGAGCTCGTCGCAGTCCTCCAGGACCATGAGCCGCCAGTGGCCGCGCCGCGGCTCGTCCGGGTTGAGGTCGGCGTCGAGCACCAGGTCCATCTCCGACCCGATGATGACCTCCATGAGATAGGAGGGGTCCGCGAAGAACGCCTCCGGGTCGAGCACCGTGTCGACCTGGCACCACGGCGCCCATTCGCGCGCGAGCGCCCGCAGCGCCGTCGTCTTGCCCGTCCCCGGCGGGCCGTGGAACAGCACGAGCCGCCCGGTCACGTCGGAGGCCTGCGTCGCCATGAGCTTGCCCAGCGCCGACCCGGCGTTCGAGGAGTAGTTCCGCTCGATCTCGGGCCAGCGCGGCGCGCTGATCGACCGGGTCGACCGGAAGGGCCCGCGCGCCGACCGGTACCAGAACCCCATGTCGACCTTGTCCTCGCCGACTTCCTCGACCGAGCCGGTGCGGTCGGTGAGGTACGCGGCGATCTCCTCGGCGCGCTCGCGGGTCTCGGCGGTCACGACTGCCTGCCCGGAGCCGTCGCGCCAGCGCTGCGTCCGCAGCGTCCAGCCGTCGCCGGTCACCAGTTGCAGAAAAGAGGCCCCGGAAATCGACCGGACGAGTGAACCGCCCTCGGGTATGAGGTCCACGTCGTCGGCGACCATGTCGAGCGCCCGCACCACCGCGTGGGGCTGCGCGCCGGAGACGTAGGCGTCCAGGGCCATCAGGTTGAGCACGTTCGACGGGTCGTCCGAGCCGTCGAGCGTGAAGTGCATGTTGCCGAGCACACCACCGCTGCCGTGAAGCAGGTTCATGATCTCACCGCGTCTTTCGATGATTCCCATCGCGATCCACCATAGAAAACTACGGCGACGCTGCCGCCGCCGTGACTGGCATCGCACGGCTCCGCGAACCGCGCCCTGTGACTATGTCCTGTGACCGTGCCTTATGACTGTGCCTTACACCCCCGACACGGCTGACACGCGCCCGCAGGATTCACCCTGGAGTTGCCGGAGATAACTGGACCCCACCCGGTGGGGCGTGAGCTGGAACAATCAGCCATGCTGGGTTACGTGACCGCATCGACCGAGACCAGCCAAAACACCGCCGCTACCATACCTGGCGGCGGTGCGGGGTCCCGAAGCGGGCCGCACGCGCCCCGGCGCGGTCTGCGTGCTCTGGCCGTCGCTGCCGCGGTGCTCGCGGGGCTCGCGGTCGCGGTGATCGCGCTCGACCTCGGCGGGGCCGTCGACGTCGCGGAACTGCCGGGGCTGTCGACCGCCGACCCCGCCGTCACGTGGGCCGCGGGTCTCCTCAAATACGGGTACGACCTGGCGATGCTCGCCGCCATCGGCTGCACGATCGCGGCCGCGTGCTTCCTCCCCGGACGCCAGGGCGATCGGGCCCGGCTCACCGGCCAGTCGTGGCGGTGGCTGCGCGTCGGCGCGGCCGCCTCCGGGATCTGGGCTCTCATCGCGCTCGTCAGCCTCCCGGTCGATTTCGCGAACACGTTCGCGCGCCCGCTCGGCGGCGTGACCGCCCTCGGCCTGTGGTCCTATGTGGGCCAGTACGAGCAGGGGCAGGCGCTCGGCCTGACCGCGCTGCTCGCGGCCGCCGCCGCCGTGGTCGCGGCGCGGGCGTTCACGATCCCCGGCGCGGTGTGCGCGGCCGCGCTCGCCGTCGCGGCGGCCGTCCCGCCGGTGTTCACCGGGCACTCGGCGTCGAACGGGAACCACCAGATCGCCGTCGACGGCCTCCTCATCCACGTCATCGCCGCCGCGTTCTGGGCGGGCGGCCTGTTCGCGCTGTTCATCGCCCGCCGCGACCCGCTCGTCGCGGCCCGCCGCTACTCGGACACCGCAGTGTTCGCGTACGCCGCGATCGGGGCTTCGGGCCTGATCGTGTTCTGCGCCAACGTGAACTTCACCGATCTGTGGACGTCCTCATACGGCCTCATCGCCCTCGCGAAGCTCGCGGTGCTGGCGCTCGGCGGCGTCTTCGGCTGGGCCCACCGCCGCGCCACCCTGCCTCGCGTCGCCGAAGGGGACCGGGGCGCGTTCACGCGGCTCGCCGCGGTCGAGCTGGGGCTCATGGCGATCGCGTTCGGCCTCGCCTCGTCCCTGTCGGTGACGCCCCCGCCGTCCGAGGAGCTGCCCGACCCGAACACGGCCCTCCTCGGCTTCCCCACGCCCGGCCCGATGACGTTCTCCTCGATCGCCCTCGACTGGTACCCCTCAGTCCTGTTCTGCACGGCCGCAATCGCACTCGTCGGCGCGTACGTCGCGGGCGTGGTGCGCCTGCGCCGCCGCGGCGACGCCTGGCCCTGGTACCGGACGGCCCTGTGGATCGCCGGATGGGCCGTCGTCGTCATCACCACGTCCTCCGGGCTCAGCAAGTACGGGATGGTCCTGTTCAGCGCGCACATGGTGCAGCACATGGCGTTGAACATGCTCGCGCCGATCCTCCTCGTCCTCGCCGCGCCGGTCACGCTCGCGCTGCGCGCCCTCAAGCCCGACCGCGCGGGCGGCCCGCGCGAATGGCTGCTCGCGGCGATCCACAGCCGCTGGTCGCAGCTCGTCTCGCGCCCGCTCGTCGCGCTGTTCATCTACCTCACGAGCCTGTACCTCATGTACTTCACGGGCATGTTCGAGTGGGCGATGCGCTCGCACTTCGGGCACCTGTTCATGACCGCGCACTTCCTCGCCGCCGGGAGCCTCTTCTTCTGGGTCGTGATCGGCCCCGACCCGAAGCCGCGCCCGCTCTCCTACCCGGCGAAGGTCCTCTTGTACTTCGTGTCGATCGTCTTCCACGCGATCTTCGGGCTCACGCTCATGATGGGCACCAACATCATCGCCGCCGACTTCTACACCCAGATCGCCGTTCCCTGGGCGGGCGACCTCCTCGCCGACCAGCGCGCGGGGGGCGGCATCGCGTGGGCGTTCGGCGAGATCCCGAGCCTCATCATCATCGTCGTCCTCATCGCCCAGTGGACGCGCTCGGAGGAGCGCGAGGGCCGCCGCCTCGACCGCATGGCCGAGCGCGCCGCCGCCTCGGGCCGCCCCGAGGACGACCCGCACGAGGTCTACAACGCCTACCTCGCCAGCCTCGACCAGGAGCGCCGCTGAACCCCTGACTTTCGTCAGGGGTCAAACCGGTCGTTCGACAGATGCGGGCCCTACCCGCCCGGCCGTACCGTAGTGCCATGAGCGAACGTTTCGAGACACTCGCAGTCCACGCCGGAGAACCCCGGCCCGCCCGCGACCGGTCCGTCGTCTTCCCGATCTACCAGGGCACGGTCTACGAGATCGAACCCGGCGGCGGCGTCGACTACATCCGGTACTCCAACACGCCGACCCAGACCTACCTGCAGGACAAGCTCGCCGCCCTCGAAGGCGCCGAGGCCGCGGTCGTCACCGCTTCGGGCATGGCCGCGATCAGCACCGCGCTCACCAGCGTCCTCGCCGCGGGCGACCGCATCATCGTCGCCGGGAACATCTACGGCGGCACCCACGCGCTCCTCGCCGAGGAGGCCCGCCGCATCGGCTGGGGCGTCGACATCGTCGACGCGGACGACCCCGCCGCCTGGGCCGCCGCGCTCACCCCCGCGACCAAAGCGGTCTACGTCGAGTCGATCACCAACCCGCTCACCAGGGTCGGCGACCTCGCCGGGCTCGCACGCTTCAGTCGCGAGCACGGCCTCACCTCGATCATCGACAACACCTTCCCCACCCCGATGCTGTTCCGGCCGCACAGCCTCGGCTACGACCTGGTGTGCCACTCGGCGACCAAGGGCCTCAACGGCCACTCGGACCTCGTCGCCGGGGTCGTCACCGGCTCGGTCGAACGCGTCGAGCGGGTCCGCCACCACCTGATGCTCTCGGGCGGCGTCCTCGACCCGCACACCGCGTTCCTGCTCTCGCGGGGCCTCAAGACCCTCGCGATCCGCGTGAAGGCCCAGGGGGAGAACGCGCTCGCGCTCGCCCGGTTCCTCGAAACGCACGAGGCGATCGCCGAGGTGCACTACCCGGGCCTGGAGTCGCACCCTGACCACGCGAGGGCGGCGGCGCTGTTCAACGGGTTCGGCTCGATGCTGGCGTTCCGCCCCACCGGCGGCCTGGACGCGGCCGAGCGGCTGCTGAAGGCGCTCCAGATCCCTTACGCGGCAGCCAGTCTCGGCGGCGTGGAGTCGCTGGTGACACGCCCGGCAATCAGCAGCCACGCCAAGATGACCGCCGAGGAGCGGGCTGCCGCGGGCATCGGCGACGACCTGATCAGGTTCTCCACCGGCATCGAGGCGGCGGAAGACCTCATCGCCGACTTCGCCCAGGCCCTCGCGGGCGAGGAGGCGCCTATGCAGCGATAACGGAGGCGAAGAGGCCGAAGCCGACGGCCCGCGCCGCGAGGGTTCGCCCGCCGCAGCGGCGAACCGGCGGCCGCGAGGCGGACGCGCGGCGCGGCGGCGAACCGGCGGCCGCGAGGCGGACGCGCGGCGCGGCGACCGACGGTCGCGTGTTGCCGCAGCCTTGGGAGGCCTTGCCGCGCACGGCATAGACGAGCGGCCGCAACGTGGCCGCGAGGTGGTCGCTCAGGTGGCCTGCTCCGACCGGCGCTCGCGGGGATGCCGCACTCGACGGCCCGCCCCCGCGCTGGCGGCGACGAGCTGGCCGCCGCAGGCGGTCCGCGCCGCGCGGGTTTGTCTGCCGCAGCGGCGAACCGGCTGCCGACGGAAGGAGATCCGCCGCGAACCGGCTCGCTCGACCGTGCTCGGTGCTTTCCTAGGCTCGTCTGCTCCAGTGGGGCATGGGGATCGGGGCGAACCTGATCTTGGTGCCGGGCCTGGCTTGGGCGGCGGCGGCCTGGGCTTCGGGGCCGACGACGCCGATGACGGGGTAGCCGCCGGTGGTGGGGTGGTCGGCGCCGAAGAGGATCGGCTGCCCGTTCGGCGGCACCTGGAGGGCGCCCGCGACGATGCCCTCGCTCGGGAGCTCGGCGGTGTCGATGCGGCGCAACGCGGGTCCGTCGAGGCGCAGCCCGATCCGGTTGGAGTGCTCCGAGACCGTCCATACGCCGCGCGCGAGCTCGGCGACCGCCTCGGGCCGGAACCACTCCAGGCGCGGCCCCAGGTGGAGCTTCATGACGAGCTCCTCGCTGACACCGGCCCACGGTGCGGGCCACTGCGTCGGCAGCGGCGGGTGCGCGGGGCTGGGCCCCAGCGGGATCGTGTCGCCGACGGTGAGCGGGGCCGGGCCGAGCCCGGAGAGCAGGCACGTCGAGTGCGAGCCGAGGCTCGATTTCGGGTGCAGCCCACCGGAGAACGCCAGGTACGAGCGCACGCCGACCTCGGCGGGCCCGGCGTCGAGCACCGACCCGGCCTTGAGCTTCACCGGCTGGCCCCACGCCTCCGGGCGCCCGTCGACGGTGACCGGGCAGGGCGCCCCGCCCACGACCACGGTGACGTTCCGGTGCGCCTTCACGGTGGCGCCGTTCAGGGTCGTCTCGAGTGCGCAGGCCCCGGTCGGGTTGCCCGCCAGCTGGTTCGCGAGCTTCCACGAGGGCCGGTCGGCCGCGCCCGAGGGCGGGACCGCGAGGTGGCCCCAACCGGGCCGCCCGGCGTCCTGGCAGGTGGTGAGGACGCCCGCGCGCAGGATCTCGATGTGGCTCATACCCGCACCGCCGCGAACCGGACCTTCGTGCCGGGCACCAGGAGCGCCGCGGGTTCGCGGTGCTCGTTCCACAGCCTGCCCGGGTTCGTCATCGTCGCGATGAGCTGCCACCCGCCGGGGCTCGAACGCGGGTACACGCCCGTGTAGGGCCCGGCGATCGCCACCGACCCGGCCGGGACCGAGGTCCGGGGGCTTTCGCGGCGCCCCACGTGGTACTCCTCGGGCAGCCCTTCGAGGTACGCGAACCCGGGGGAGAACCCGCAGAACGCCGCCTCGTACTCGAATCCGGAGTGGATGTCGGCTACCGCGTCGGTGCTCACACCCCACTGCTGCGCAACGGCTTCCAGGTCCGGCCCGTCGTAGCAGACGGGGATCTCGACGGCTTCGCCGACCGTTTCGGGTTCCTCGGTGAGCGGCCAGCCGGGGAGTTCGGCGGCGAGCAGCTCGGGTTCGTCGATGCCGTCGACGAGCACCGTGGTGGCGCCGGGGACCAGGTCGGAGGCTTCCAGGAGCCCGGACATGCGCCGGGCCTGGAGCGAGCGGTAGCAGGCGCGCGCGAGCGCGGTCGTGCCGCAGTCGATCAGGATGCCGCGCGGCCCGGCCGGGAGCGGCCGCAGTCGCTTTGCGGTGGGTAGGGTGCTCACGAGAAAGCCTCCACGTCGATGCCTCGTTCGTCCAGTGCGGACCTGATTGACGCGGCGACCGCCACCGCGTCGGGACCGTCGCCGTGCACGCAGATCGATTCGGCCGCAACATGAGTGATCGTGCCGTCGATGGCGGTCACGACCCCGTCGGCGGCGAGCGACACGGCCTGCGCGACCGCTTCGGCGGGGCCGAGGAGCGCCCCGGGGAGCCCGCGGGGCACGAGGTGCCCGTCGGGCAGGTACCCGCGGTCGGCGAAGGCCTCGCCTACGACCCTGAGCCCGGCCTCGGTCGCGTGCAGGTCGAGCGCGCTGCCGCGCTGGGTGAGCACCGCGTCCACGCCCGCGAGCCTGGCGCCCTCGACGACGGCCGCGGCCTGCACCGGGTCGCGCCCGGCCCGGTGGTACAGCGCCCCATGGGGTTTCACGTACACCACGTCGGCGCCAGCGGCCTGGGCGAAGACGCGGAGCGCGCCGATCTGGTAGGCCACCTCGGCGGCCAGTTCCTCCGGGGGGACGTCGATCTCGCGCCTGCCGAACCCGGCGAGGTCGCGGTAGGAGACCTGGGCGCCGATGCGCACGCCGCCCGCGGCGGCGAGGGCGGTGACGCGGCGCAGCGTCGGGGGGTCCCCGGCGTGGAAACCGCACGCGACATTCGCGCTCGTGACGATGCGCAGCAGCGCGTCATCGTCCGTGAGCTCCCAGCGACCGAAACCCTCCCCCAGGTCCGCGTTGAGGTCCATACATAAACGGTACCGGAGCGCGAGGGATTCGGGCGCTTCGGGAACAGGGGGAGAAACCCTACCCCGGGCGCACGGGCTGTGCTATCCGGTACGCCCGGGTCCGAACTTGCGGCAAGCGCTTTCTTCCGCTAGGTTTCTTACACACCTCGGGGCCGCCTCCCGGCCACCGGAAATCAAGGAGGAACCATGACGACCGGTCCTACCCCGCCTCCGCACGCCGCCCCCGCCCCGCTGTTCGCCGACCCGGTCTTCGAAGGCCCCACCGACCCCACCGTCGTCCACGACCCCGGCTCCGGCCTGTGGCACCTGCTCTACACCCAGCGCCGCGCCAACGCCGCCGACGCGGGCGTCGCCTGGGTGCACGGCACCGAGATCGGCCGCGCCACCAGCCCCGACGGTCGCGAATGGACGTACGCGGGCACCGCCGCGCTCCCCGGCGCCCAGCCCGGCGACACCTGGTGGGCCCCCGAGCTCCTGCGCGACGCCGATCAGTGGCACATGTACGTCACCTACCTCGAAGGCGTGCGCGAGGACTGGACCGGCCCCGCCGAGATCCGCCACTACACCTCCGCCGACCTCCAGGACTGGACCTACCGCTCCACCCTCGGCCTCGACTCGGAGCGCGCCATCGACGCCACCGTCCTCCAGCTCCCGGACGGCAAGTGGCGCATGTGGTTCAAGGACGAGACCCGCGAGAGCCGCATCTACACCGCCGACTCCGACGACCTCTTCAGCTGGACCCCGGCCGGTCCCGCCGTCACCGACCAGGCCCAGGAGGGCCCCACGGTCTTCTCCCTCGGCGGCGTCTACTGGATGGTCACCGACGGCTGGTCCGGCCTGCTCGTCCACCGCTCCACCGACCTCGAGCACTGGCACCGCCAGCCCGTGCCGCTCCTGGCCGGGCCCGGCCGCCGCGCGTTCGACGAGGCCCTCGGCCACCACGCCATGGCCCTCACCCAGGGCCCCGACGAGGGCTTCCTCTACTACTTCACCCACCCCGGCGGCGGGCGCCGCTCCACCGTCCAGGTCGCGCGCCTGTACGTCAAGGACGGCTGGCTGCGCTGCGACCGCGACGAGCCCTTCGACTACCGCCCCGACCCCGCCAAGGCCCCGGCCCTGCGCGGCGGCGCCTCCTGAGTCCGCCGCCCCGCGCAAGCCGGGGCGGCCCTTGTGCCTGGAGCGCGCTAGTGAGACCCGAGTGCATCGTCGAATGCGTACCAATATGGACAGAGTCGACATCGTGACGCACGGTAAACAGACTTGCCAAAACCCCTGGTAGACAGGGGAAAACGGGGGACCCGAAATTTGCACCCCGGGTCTATGCTGAGACTCACATTGAGTCCATTGAGCCCCCGGAGGCGGCATGTTCGGTGAGGACGCCATCGCCCAGCAGCTGGCGGAAGCCCGCTCGCAACTGGACGTCGTGAGGCAAACCCAGCAGGACCACCAGGTCCCGCCCGTCACCGCCGAAGCGGCCGACGGGCGCATCAAGATCACCCTCGGCGCGGACGGCCGCGTCGAGCGCTTCGAGTTCCTGGAGGTCCGAGTCCTCAAGGAGGGCACCGAGTTCCTCGAAGAGGAGCTCCGCAAGGTCGTCAACGCCGCCCTCGACGCCCGCGCCGAGACCCTGAACGCCGACATGGCCGCCCCCGACCTGGAGGCCATCGGCGAGGCCGTCGCCAAGATCCAGGACCAGGGCCTCGCCCAGATGCGCGCCATGACCACGCAGATCAGCGCGGTCATGAAGAAGCTCCAAGGAGGGTCCTGACCATGGTGGTGCAGCTCGACCTCGACTCCATCCGCGAAGGCGCCGACGCGCTCGACGCCGCCACGGACATGGTCCAGGGCATCTTCGACGAGTTCAAGTCAGCCGTCGAAGGCCTCTCGGACTCCTTCGGCGGCGACATGATCGGCTCCCTCCTCGACCTCGCGCACCAGGTGGTCATGGAGGCCCTCATGGAGTGCATCGAGTCGAACATCGAAGACCTCCTCGACTACTCGGTCAACCTCCGCGAGATGGCCGACAACCACGAGAACGCCGACGCCGAGGCCGCCCGCATCTTCCGCGAACTCCTCGCCGAACTCGGCCTCTAGACCCGCTCCCCGCCGCAGGCGCCCGCCCGCGCCCGCACCCGTCACCCTCCGCGTCCCTCCCCTTACGAAGGAGACTCCCAGTGGGTATGTCACTGCCCTCCGAGCTCACGAGCCTGCTCTCCATGCTCGGCTACGACTGGCCCGAATCGGACGAGACCAAACTCTTCGACCTCGGCAACAACTGGACGAACCTGTCCGACAAGATCTCCGGCGCGATCGACCAGCTCGAGGACGCCGCCCGCGGCGTCATCGACGGCAACGTCAGCAAGGACATCGACGCGTTCCGCTCCGAATGGGAGGACGGCGAGTCCGCGGTGCGCAACATCGCCGACATCAACGAGCCCTCCAATATCATCAGCATCGGCCTCATGATCGCCTCCGGCGTCGTGCTCGCCCTCAAGATGCAGATGATCGTCCAGCTCATCACCCTCGCCATCCAGATCGCGCAGGCCATCGCCACCGCCGTGGCCACGTTCGGCGCCTCGCTCCTGGAGATCCCCATCTTCAAGATGATCACCTCCATGCTCATCGAGCAGCTGCTCAACATGGCGATCGAGGCGGTGCTCAATGGCTAGGGCACGCACGCGGGCCGCCCGGTCGACCGTGGCCAAGGGCGCCAAGATCATCGCGGGCCTCATCGACAACCCGCGCTTCTTCCGCGCCGGCAAGGGCGCGCTGAAGGTCAAACCCAAGGTCGTCACCATCAAGTTCGACCCCAAGATGAGCAAGAAGGACTTCCGCACCAAAGCGGACTCCCTCGTGCGCCTCTCCCGCGAGGGCAAGCTCCGCAAGACACCCGTCAAACGCGACCCGCAGATCACCCGCAACTACCGCGGCGCGACCATCCGCAAACTCACCGGACGCCACCGCGGCAACCGGGCCGAGCAGCGGCGCATCGCCCAGAAGTTCTCGGGCCGCACCTCCGCCAACCGCGCCGGTGACGGACTCGACCCCGACCACGTGCACGAATTGCAGCTGGGCGGGCGCGACCACGCTGATAACCTCCGCTGGATGGACGCCTACACCAACCGCACCATCGGCTCGCAGATCGCGGGCCAGCTCAGAGGCGTCCCCGACGGCACGCCCGTCATCATCAGAGTCGTCGGATACTGAAAGGGCACACCGGGATGGAACTCGCCGCGAAGGTCGCACTCGTCCGCCCCCGCATGGGGGAGCTCGTACGCTACGGCTGGGACTACGACCTCGGCGAACCCGCCGAGACCGAGGGCCTGCCGCCCGCGCTCGCGGACCTGTACCGGATCTTCGACGGCCTGGCCACCCGCATGGGATTCGTCGACATCCTCGATGCCGAAGGCGCCCTTGCGGAACTGGCCAAGAAGGGCGCGGGGGACCTGCACGACCCCGTCCCGCACCTGCTCCAGTTCGGCACCGTCGGCTACGGCGACGCGGTGTGCACCGACACCGAATCCGGTGCGGTGCACCTGCTCAACGCCGACCTCTACATCGACGCCGTCAAGGCGGGCGGGGCGCTGGAGACCAAGGTCCTCGCGCCCAGCCCGACCGCGTTCGCCGACGAGTACCTGTTCGGCCCCCGCTACCGCGAGCTCATCGACCTCGTCGGCGGCTACCCGACCCCCGAGGACGAGGAGGAGGACGAATGGCGTCTCCTCCTCGACGACCTCGGCCTCTCCTGACCCCGTCTCCCGCAACCCGACAGCGCCTTTAAAACAGCACCCCCTGATCCGAGGAGGACCGCATGCCCGCCGCGGCGAAGTACCAAGCACTGTGGACCGAAGACGAACTGCTCCCGTACCCCCGCGAGGACTGGCTCGCCGAAGGCTTCCCGGCCGCCGCCCTCCCCGAGGGCGACGAGGTCCCCCTCGACGTCGAGGTCGTCTACACCGCCTACCTCCCTGGCAGCCCCGGCATCTACGACACGATCAGCCTCGGCACCGAGGACGGCAAGGTCGACCTGCGCCTCATCGTGGTCGGCGCGGTCGAGGACGACAAGAACCTCCTGTACGTGCTCGACCCCGACACCGGCGAGATCCTCCAGCTCGACCAGGCGAACCCGCGCGACGTCCAGGCCGTGAACTCCAACTACCGGCTCTTCATCGAGTTCCTCTACCACTTCGCGCAGTTCGTCAACGCCGACGAGGGCAAACAGGGCCGCGCCGCCCGCGCGACCTCCCTCCGCGAGATCCTGCTCCGCCTGGACCCCAACGCCTTCGCGTCCGGAGCCTGGTGGCCTCTGGTCTTCGACCAGCTCACCTCCTGACCGCGGGTGGCACCCGAAAGCTGTGATCGGTAGGGCATCGCGGCGCGCGACGCTTGCGATGCCCCGCGCACCACGGCCGGGGCCCCGAGCGCGCGCTGCGCTGACCGACTGTCAGGAGGCCGACAATGAGCACAATGGACCCCGAATCGGCAAGGCGGGCGAAGCGGCGGCAGCGCACGGGGGACGGGCGGTTCCTCGCCTGGGCGATCGTCGTCACGGCAGTCGTAGTCGCCTGCTCGGCCATGGGCGGCCTGGCCGTCGCGACGACCGCTGACATGCTGCGGCACTCCGTGATCGACAGCGTCTTCGACGATCGGGAGTCGATCCCGACGTTCTGGGGTGTCGGCACGATCGGCTTCCTCTGGAGCCTCGGCATGGTCGGGACGCTGATCGGGTCCATTGTGGCGTCGTGGCTGCTCGACTCGTATCTGGGCGGTGGTCCGCAGCCTCGGATTCTGGCATCCCTCGGGGCCTGCGCGGCAGCCGTCGCCATCGTGGCGGACGCGCCGACATGGCTCGACCCGCTCGCGGTCGGGATCCGACTGGATCCGGTATTCCACGAGGACACCTCCTGGAGCGTCTTCGGTTGGATCGCCTACTACGCCGACATCTGGCTGCCCGCCATCAGCGTTGCCATCGCCGGACTCGTTGTCGCCCACTCGATCCGCCACTACCGCCGTCTGCGACGCCAGCTCGCCGACCGGGACCGCATGCTCGCGGAGGGCCGCCGCACCAGGGGTGCGGTCACCGCCGTGACGCTGCGCATCACCACGAACGACCAGGGACAGCGCTCAATCGCCGGTTCCGAAGTCACGGTGAGGTTCACCGACGCCCAGGGCGTCGAACGGTGGGTGACCCGCTTCAGCCGAGGCCGGACCGCGATCCCGGCCGCGGGCACCGCCGAGGTCCTGTTCGATCCGCTGCGGCCGGACGACGAGGACCTGGTCTTCGTCGCCTTCCACTCCGACCCGACCCCGCCGGAGTGGATCGGGACCGAGCTCTGAACCCCTGCTCCCTCCGGCACGTAGGCGCTCGGTTCAGGAACGGGTACGGGCCAGGAGCATGGTCTCGGGCGGCGAACCGTGCCGCTCCCGGTAAGCCGAGACGATCTCTTTCGTCACGTCCTCCCCGGCCTGCAAGCGGACCAGGAACGGCACCAGCCAGTCCAGCTCCGCCGCATCGAACTCGGCCTTGTAGACCGGGTTCAGCTCGCCCCGCGTCTGATCGATCAACGCCGACAAGTGGACCAGCCCACCGGTATTCACCACATGCGGGCCGACCGAGAACAAGGCGATCGAGTTCGCCCCGTCCGGATACAACCCCACCTCGGCCCCGCCCTCCGTGCGCGCCAACACGAGGAAGCTCATGGTGTCGGGTCCGCGTTTCTTCTTCTTCGCCATCCACCCATCCAATCACGCACGGCCAAGGGCCGCCCCCGAACGGAGAGCGGCGGGCGCGGAGCTGCAATCGGAGCCAAGGGGAGGCATCCGTTTTGGCACGAGTTCAGGAACTCGGTGCGGCTAACCCTTCGAGCCCAGTTGGATGAGGGCGACGTTCCACCACGACTCGCGGTCCGCCAGCGCCTCCGGGTCGATCGCCTTCAGCTTGGCGCGCAACGCCTTGGCGCGCGCAGCCCGCCCGGCACCACCGGTGTCCGCGTCGATGAAGAGCGCGAAGTGGAACAGGAACTCGGTGAGCGCCTTGAACGTCGAGTTCACCAGCTCCAGCGTCCCGTCGCCCACGCCGAGCAGCAGCACCTGGCCGCTGTCGAGGTCGAGGCAGAACAGCATGTCGTCCTTGTCCTCGGGCACCGCGCCGACGACCGCCAGCCGCAGCTTCCCGTCCCGGCCCATGTCCAGGTCGATCCGCGAGTACAGGTCGAACCGGGCGTCCTCCAGGTAAGCGGTGAACACCACCGACATGTCGATGGGCAGGAAGTCGAACGCCGGGAACGCCGCAGCGGGCGCCTTGAAATCGGCGAGCCACTCGGCGCGCGGGTACGGGATCGTGTTGTCGGGTTCCCAGGCCTTGAGGTAGGCGTCGCTGTCGGTCACGGTGCTTCCTTACTGGGAGTCGGGGTGCTCGCCGGGGATGAGGCCGATTTCGCGCAGGTAAGCGTACCAAGGATCGCCCGCCCACCAGGGGTTGTCGCCCGTGGGACCGAGCAGCTCGCGGTGCCCCTCGCCGAGCGCGACCGTGTCGATGAACGCCGGGACGTCCGGCCTGCGCAGCATCACCGGAGACGCCCAGCGGTACTTGAAATACCGGTCGAAGTAGACGACGACCTCACCGGAATCGGCGTCCATGAGGACCGCGTCCTCAGCGCCGACATCGCCGATGCGCAGCCACGTCCGGTCGTCGATCGGCTCGCCGAGCGAGTCGACCGCCGACTGCGGCCGCACCTGCTCCTCCCGGCGCATCGCCACGAGCCCGAAACTCCCGGACGCGGCCGTACGGAACCAGTCGCCGAGGCCGCCCGGCCAGTCCCGTTCAGGCTCAGTGCCCGCGTCGAGCTCCACGACCTCGTAAGTGGCGTAAGGCGGGTCCTCGTCCGCGTCCTCCCACCGGCGCCGATGCTCCGCGACCGCGTCGAGCTCGCGCAGCAGCGCGACCTTGCGCCGCATCCCGGCGAGGTGGTCGGCCATCTAGAAGAGACCGGCGACGGCCGCGACCACGAACAGCACCAGGATCACCAGCACCCCGATCGCGATGTACAGGAAGATCTCCGGCGCGATCGCGAACATGACCAGCGCCAGCACGGCCGCGATCCCCACCGCGACACCCGCGATCTTCCACTTCCGCGAACCCTCGTTCGCGTTGTCGCGCAACTGCTGGTTCGCCTTCGACAACGACGCCGCCGGCATCACCGCCGTCGGCTCCACCGCCGCATCGAAACCGGGAGGCGGCAGCTGCTGGAGATCCGCGAGCAGGACGTCAAGTTCCGAGTACACCTTCGCCTGCATGGCCGCGTCGATGCGCTCCTGGTACTCGGGCACGTCCAGGCGCCCTTCCTCGACCGCCTGCCGCAGCCGCTCCATCACGACCTGGCGGTCGGACTCTGACGCACGCATCTGATCGCGGTCCATTCGGCGACACCTCCATCGTCGGGCCTCTCAAGGATGCCAGCACCCCGCCACCGACGCCATAGAAACCTACGGCCAGCGATCTTCGCCGTGGCGACCCTTCCCCGGACGCCCCGAAGCTGCGACGATGGGACCGTGAGCGAGCGGGAGCAAGTGATCGTCGGCGTCGGAGCGGGCACCGAAGCCGCCGACATGGTCCTCAACATCGGCCCGCAGCACCCGTCCACGCACGGCGTGCTGCGCCTCAGGCTGCGCGTCGACGGCGAACGCGTCACCGAATGCGAGCCGATCATCGGCTACATGCACCGCGGCGCCGAGAAACTCTACGAAGTGCGCGACTTCCGCCAGATCATGCTCCTGGCCAACCGCCACGACTGGCTCTCGGCGTTCTCCTCCGAACTCGGCGTCGCCCTCGCCGCCGAACGACTCGCGGGCGTCGAGGTGCCCGAGCGCGCCGTGTGGCTGCGCATGGCGCTGGCCGAGATGAACCGGGTGCTCAACCACCTCATGTTCCTCGGCTCGTACCCGCTCGAGATCGGCGCGATCACCCCGATGTTCTACGCGTTCACCGAACGCGAACGGCTGCAGCACGTCTTCGAGGAGGCCAGCGGGGGCCGCATCCACTACATGTACAACTGCGTGGGCGGCCTGAAAGCCGACGTGCCCTCCGGATGGGAGGGCCGGGCGCACCGGGCGCTCGACGAGGTCGAGACCGGCATGGTCCGGCTCGACAAACTGCTGCGGCACAACGAGATCTTCGCGGCCCGCACCAAGGGCGTCGGGGTGCTCGACGCCGCGACGGCGGCCGCGTACGGCGTCACGGGCCCGGTCGCGCGCGCCAGCGGCCTCGACTTCGACCTGCGCCGGGACGAGCCGTACCTCGCGTACGACCAGCTGGACGTCCCGGTCGTGCTCCGCTCCGAAGGCGACTGCTACGCCCGGTTCATCTGCATGCTCGACCAGGTGCAGGTCTCGATCGACCTGGCGCGGCAGTGCCTGGAGCAGGCGTCGCTGACCCCCGGGCCGGTGAACACCAAGCAGCCGAAGATCTTCAAGCCGCCCGCGGGCGAGACGTACGTGTGGACCGAGAACCCGTTGGGCGCCAACGGCTACTACCTGGTGAGCCGGGGCGAGAAGACGCCGTGGCGGCTGAAGCTGCGCACCGCGTCCTACGCGAACGTGCAGGCCCTCGCCACGCTCATGACCGGGTGCCTGATCCCGGACATGATCGCGATCCTCGGCTCGATGTTCTTCGTGGTCGGCGACATCGACAAGTGAGCGGGCGTCACCACTCGCCGGTGGCGAGGTTGTAGACGACCGCGATGACGCCGATGACGGCGAGGAAGCCCAGGCCGAGCAGCCACTGCATGCCGTAGTTCTTCCACGCCTGCGCCTTCGGGTCGCCGCCGGGCAGCGGTCCGGTGTAGACCTGCGGCTGCTGGGGGTGGTGCGGCGCGGGATGCTGCTGATACGCCTGGGGCGCATACTGAGGCGGGGCCTGCGGCGGCGGCTGCTGCGGGTACGGGGCCCGCTGCTGGAACTGCTGCTGACCGGGCTGCCATTGCGGCTGCTGATAACTCACGGGGGGTCTCCTTCGAGGGATGGCGTGAAGGCCCGCTCACTCTAACGCAGCGCACCGTCAACGGCGTCAGGCGCAGCCGCCGGTGGTCTCGTGGACCCGCATCGGCTGCGCCTCCACGGGCTCCGTCCAGCTCGACAGGGTCTCCCCGCCGGGGCAGCCGACCGAGCCGTACGCCCAGTCCGCGGTCGCCTCGGCCGGGGGCTCGGGCGCGAACGCGCCCACCGGGCCCTCAGACGGCCTGCAGCCGCTGACCGCCTGCACCGCAACGGGCTCCGACCAGCGCCCGCCCGGCGGGTCGGCCGCCGGGGCGGCGACGCGCACCCCGATGAAGTCCGCGGTCTCGCCCGACCACGACACCCCGTCGGGCTCGTCCGTCAAGACCTGCAACGCGAACCGCTCGGCCAGCGCCTCCACGTCCGCCTCGGTCGCGCCCGAGACCTGCAGGGTCCGCTCCAGCGACAGGCCCGGCCGCACCGGCGTCACGTCGCACGCCTCCCAGGTCAACGGCCCCACCGCGAGCACCGCCGCACCCGTGAACACCGCCGCGGCCTCGCCGATCACGCCGTCGAGCACCTCGCGGGCCTCTGCCGCGTCGACCTGCTCGCGCACCGTCGCCCGCGACCCCGCAAACGCGACCGCGACCAGCAGCACCGCCCACACGACCACCGCGACACGCAGGCGGCGGCGCCACCGCGCCGAGAGGTTCGAGAACACGACCCCAGTCTGCCCTACGCCTTCAGTGAGATCGCCATCACAATCTGCGATCTGATGTCACACTCTTGAACCATGCCCCGTCCTCCTCACATGAACCGACAGGAAGCGCACCACACCGAGGCACCCGCCAAGGCGCCTCCCGCGAGCACCGCGCCCGCGCAGTTCGAAGCACTCCGCCCCCGCCTCTTCGGCGTCGCCTACGGCCTCCTCGGCTCGGTCGCCGAAGCCGAAGACGTCGTCCAAGACGCGTGGATACGCCTGCAGCGCACCGATCCCGACCAGATCGAGGACCTCACCGGATGGCTCGTCACCACCACCTCCCGCCTCGCCCTCGACGTCCTCCGCGCCGCCCGCACCCGCCGCGAGGCCTACGTCGGCCCGTGGCTCCCCGAACCGGTCGAGACCGCGCCGGACCCGGCCGACTCCGTGAGCCTCGCCGACTCCATGTCCTGGGCGATGCTCGTGGTCCTCGAGACCCTGAGCCCGGCCGAACGCGCCGCGTTCGTCCTCCACGACGTCTTCGGCCTCACCTTCGATGCAGTCGGCGCCGCCCTCGGCCGCACCCCCGCCGCCTGCCGCAAACTCGCCAGCCGCGCCCGCGAGCACGTCGAGCAGCGCAAACCCCGCTTCGACGTCGACCCCGAGGCGCACCGCGCCGTCGTCCAGGCCTTCTCCCGGGCCACGCGCTCGGGCGACCTCGACGGCCTCCTCGGGCTCCTCGATCCCGAAGCGGTCCTCACCTCGGACGGCGGCGGCCTCGTCAGGGCCGCCCGCAACCCGATCCGCGGCGCCGACAAGGTCGCGCGCTTCCTCATCGGCGTCTCCCACAAGTACGCCGACCGCGACCACCGGCCCATCGTCATCAACGGCAGCCCCGCCCTCATCACCGTGGGCGGCGGCATCGTCGACGGCGTCATCGCCCTCGGCATCGAAGACGGCCGCATCACCACCGTCGACTACCTCCGCAACCCGCAGAAATTCGCCGGCCTGCGCACGACCCAGGCCGAACAGTAGGAAGGAACCGCCATGGAACCCCGACTCGCCTTCACCGAGACCGAGTTCGCCAAGCACTACTACAAGAACATGCTCGCCAACGAGAAGCTCTTCCACACCGGCCCGGTCCCGCACGCCACCATGGAACTGCTGAAGCTGCGCGTCAGCCAGGTCAACGGCTGCGGCTACTGCGTCGACATGCACTACAAGGACGCCGTCCACGCCGGAGAGGACCCCGAGCGCCTCAACCTGGTCACCGTCTGGCGCGAAGCCCCGGCCTTCACTGAACCCGAACGCGCCGCGCTCGCGCTGGCGGAGGAGTCGGCCCGCATCGCGGACAATCCGCACGGTGTCACCGAGGAGACGTGGCAGCTGGTGCGCAAGCACTACGACGACGAGCAGATCGCCGCCCTGGTCGCGATGTGCGCCCAGATCAACGCCTGGAACCGCATCAACGTCGCCCTCCGCACCCCGGCGGGCTTCTACGACCCGGCCACCAAGACGGCGAGGTACCGAACCCCGGCCGACCAGTAGCGAACCACCGGAAGGCCCCGGTCAGAGCGCGAGGTCGTCCTCGAGGATTCGCCGGTGGGTGCGTTGGAGATCCGGCCCCGGTTCCATGCCGAGCGAGTCGACCATGCGGTCGCGCGTCTCCGCGAAGACCTGGAGCGCTTCCCAGCGCCGGTGGTCCTTGTAGAGCGCGAGCATCAGCAGCTCGGTGAGCCGTTCGCGGAACGGGTTCGCGACCAGTGCCGCGCGCAGTTCGCCGATGGCCGCGCGGAAGTCGCCGGTTTCGACCAGCAGCGCCCACCGCTGCGACTCGACCGAGTACCGCCGCTCGGTGAGCTCCACAGTGGTGGCGTACAGCGGATTGTCGATGTCGAGGCCCTCCAGGGGATTGCCGCGCCACAGCCGCAGCGCCCGGTCGTACAGGCCCGCGGCGGCGGCCGCGTCGCCCGCCTTGCGCGCTCTATCCGCCTCGCGGCACCAGCTGTCGAACACGTCCCGGTCGACCTCGCCCGGTTCGGTCCGGAGTGTCACCTGGCGCCGGTCGGCGACCAGCCGCGACTCCAGTGAAAGCGGGTCGGTGAGCGCGTTCTTCAAGCGGCGCAGGTAGGTACGCAGGTTCGGCCCGGCCGAGGGCGGGGGGTCGTTCCAGACCAGGCTCCCCAGCCGCGGGCGCGGCAGCGGCCGGCCCGCATTGGCGAGCAGCACCCCCAGTACGGTCTGCTGGCGGCTGCCTCCGAGATAGACGGGAACCCCGTCGATGAGCACTTCAAGCGGTCCTAGCATCCGGAACTCCATAGGGGACTCCTTCGGCCGACGGGATACGTCTGCAAGCGTTTGCGACGAGGCGTCGCTCCATCGTATACGCCGCGTATGCGACCTGAGGTTGCTTTCATATCCCATGTGCCACATAGGGTTCGGACATGGGCAAACTCAACTGGAAACACCTCGGCTCCTTCGACCGCAAGCGCGCCGCGTACGCGGTGGCGGCCTCCTTCGCCGCCGCCGTCGGCGTCATGACGCTCGCACCCGCCTCCGCTCAGGCGGCGGAGACCGGCGACCACTGCGTCTACAACGTCACCCGCGACGAACTCACCTGCTCGGACACCCCCGAGGCGGCCCTCGCCGCGGACTCGGTCGGCATCCAGGCCACCAGCACCCTGGTGCGCCTGTACGACGACGCCAACTACGGGACCGGCAACGGCACCTTCACCTTCACCGTGGACGGCAGCTACACCTGCAGCGCCGCGTACACACCGATCGAGTTCAGCGTCGTCAACCTCGCCGCGGCGGGCTGGAGCAACCGCGCCAGCTCCGCGCACACCTACAACTCGTGCGACGTGAAGCTCTTCGACGGGGCCGAAGTGAATGGCTCCTCGTCGACGTGGATCGACAACCTCGCCAACCTCAACACCGCCGCGGGTGGCTGGGCCAACCGCGCCAGCTCCTTCCAGGTCAGCTAGCACCCGACGACCGACAGGGCCCGGCCGCGAACGCGGCCGGGCCCTCGGCGTCGGTCCCGTTCTGCGGGTACGCAAAAGGCGGGGCCACCGAAGTGGCCCCGCCTCTCAGACTGGGATACGAGCTGAATCGCCCCGGTCGGTCTCGGGGTGAGCGTCTAGCGGCTCACGGCGAGCTTGGTCTCGTTGAGACCGCGCGCGGCCTCGACCTCGCCGGTGGCGTCGCCGTAGCGCGAGAGCGCGCGGAGCGTCCACTTGCCGGGGGCGGCGAAGAAGCGGAACTGCCCGCCCTCACCGGTCACGACCTCGGCGGTGAACTCGCCGGAGCCGTCGAGCAGGCGCACGTACGCGCCCTGCACGAGTTCGCCCTCGTCGTTCACGACGGTGCCCGTGAGCACGGTCTCCTTCTCGATGTCGACCGACGCCGGCAGGGCCGCGTCCTGGTCGGGTGCAGCGCAGCTGTCAGACATGGTGTTTCCTCTCAGTACCGTCGCCGGTGTTACTTGGTGCCGGGCTCGTCGCCGAGGGCGATCGGCACGCCGACCAGCGAGCCGTACTCGGTCCAGGAGCCGTCGTAGTTCTTGACATCGGTGTAGCCGAGGAGCTCGCGGAGCGCGAACCAGGTGTGGCTGGAGCGCTCGCCGATGCGGCAGTACGCGATCGTCGACTTGCCCTCGTCCAGGCCGGCCTCGCCGACGTAGAGCTCGCGCAGCTCGGCCTCGGACTTGAAGGTCCCGTCCTCGTTGGCGGCCTTGCTCCACGGCACGCTGAGCGCGGTCGGGATGTGGCCGGCGCGCTGTGACTGCTCCTGCGGGAGGTGGGCCGGGGCCAGGAGGCGGCCGGCGTACTCGTCGGGGGAGCGCACGTCGATGAGGTTCTTGACGCCGATGGCGGCCTCGACCTCGTCGCGCTTGGCGCGCAGGTCCCAGTCGAGCGGCTTGGCGACGTAGGCGGTGGCCTCGCGCTTGACGACCTCGGCGGTCACGTCGCGGGCGTCGAGCTCCCACTTCTTGCGGCCGCCGTCGAGGAGCTTGACGTCCTCGTGGCCGTACAGCTTGAAGTACCAGTACGCGTAGGCCGCGAACCAGTTGTTGTTGCCGCCGTAGAGGACGACGGTGTCGTCGTTCGAGATCCCGCGCTCGGAAAGGAGCTGCGAGAACTGCTCCTGGTTGACGAAGTCGCGGCGGATCGGGTCCTGGAGGTCGTCCTTCCAGTCGATCTTCACCGCGCCCTTGATGTGGCCGTAGTCGTAGGCGGAGGCGTCTTCGTCGACCTCGACGAACACGACTCCGGGGGTGTCGAGGTTCTCTTCCGCCCATTCGGCGGTGACCAGCACGTCTTCACGAGCCATGGCTTGTTCTCTCCTGAACGTAAATGAAATGACCTGAGTTCTTGTCCGAGAGCGTGCCCAGTACGTGGAGCGAGCGGGGCGGAATGCTGCGATTCGCAGCTGAGCAGGGTGTTTCCGGGACGCGATGTTGTCCGGGATTCAAGCCGATTCGATACCACGCCCGGGGAGGTCCGCTGTTCGCAAGCGGGGTTCGGGTCTATGTGGTTCGCAAGCCTTGCTCTGTAGTTCGCGCACGCTGGGCCGCAATGCGGCGACTGCCTCCGGGCCTCGGGGGCCGGGCGAGTCGCCTAAGGCATTCGACAGAGCGTGGCCGCGATCGTGCAGTAGTCGATCGCGCGCCGCTTGGTGAGCATCGGCTTGCGCATGGCAGGAACGCTAGCAGACTTCCCGGGCCGGGGCCATACCCGTTCTCGCGATGCGGACTGTGACGAAGACCCAGAGCTACGACGCGGTGCCGCCGGGTGCCCGCCCGCGCACGCGGCGGACGGGCCCCGAAAGCGCAGGTGGATCAGGTGAGGACGACGTCTTTCGCGGTGCCGGAGACGGTGACGACGTCGCCGTCGAACTCGATCTCGGAGAGCTCGATCCCATAGGGCAGTTCGGGCAGGGCGACGGTGGAGGCGAAATCGGAGGCGGCCTGGTCGACCATCGGCTGCACCTGCGGCGGCAGGCCCTCGGTGAGGGCTTCGACGGCGTCGGGAGTGAACGTGAGCGTGTTCTCGCCGAACTCGAACTGGCCGGTGGCCTCGATCTCGACCTCGACGCCCATGAGCTCCTGCGAGCCGATGAGCGACGCGGAGCCGTCCTCGTCGATCTGCAGGTCGTAGCCGGTCTGCTCGGCCATGATCGCCTCGATCGAGTCGACCGAGACCGAGCCGCTGACGTCGAGGGTGCTCGCGACGGCGTCGCCGCCGTCGCTGAGCTCGCGCCAGTCGGCGTGGACGTCGTGCGCGACGAGTTCGAGCGTGGGGAAGGTGAGCCCGTTGGAGCCGACGTCTTCGAGGGTGATGTCGATCTGCTCGAAGTCGCCGGTCCAGGCCTGGGTGAGGAACGGCCAGCCGTGGACCTTCACGTCGGGTTCCCGTTCGGAGTACGCGCCGTTCTCGGCGGCGGTGTTCGCGACCTCGGTAGCGATGCGCCGTTCGACCAGGGCGTTCGCGACCCGGTCGCCGAGGGCGACGAGTGCGGTGACGATGACGAGGGCGATGAGGAGGCGGCGGAGGATCTTCACCAGGGTGGCTCCTGTGCTTGACCTGGCGGAGGGTCGCCAGTCGGCGGACGGGGTGCGTCAGTCGATCATGTAATAGGCCGACAACAGGTACACGACGGGGCCGGTGACGGCGAACGCGAGGAGCGGCCCGGCGGCGCTGAGCACGGGGTTCGGGGCGGCGCCTGCGCCGTCGATGCGCCGCGAGGCGGCCATGTACCCGCACGCGAGGTCGGCGAGGACCGCGGTGAGTGCGATGAGGAGCCCGCCGATCGCGGCGTGGGACGGTTCGGGGCCTTCGATGACGAGCCCGGCGTACGCGGCGGACGCGGTGCCGCACATGGTGCCGATGACGATGCCGAACGCGCCGCGCGCCACCTGCCGGTTGATGCGCGGGTCGGGCATGACGAGGTCGACGGCGCGGGCGGCGAGGATCGCGGTCCCGGCCGCGACGACCGCGGAGTACATGGCGGGCGGCGCGGAGCCGAGCCGCGACAGCGCGATGTAGCAGGCGTACCCGCAGACGGCGACGCCGAGGAGCATCGTGAACCCGAGGTTCTCGGTGACGCCGACGTGGGTGCGGCGGATGAGCTGGGCGGCGACGGCGGCGCCGAAGGCCAGCGCGAGGAGCACGGTGACCGGCACGAGCGACACGGGCGTCCAGGCGACGGCGGCCGCGTCGGCGCCGATCGCGAGGGCCGAGGCGACGGCGAGGGGCACCCAGGCGCCGTCGATCTTGCGCACCCAGGTCACGAGGGCGACGGTGGCGAGCTGGAGGACGGCGATCCCGGCGGCGTAGACGGGGCGTTCCATCTGGGCGCCGAGGACGAGCCCGGCGCTGATGACGATGGTGACGGCGATGGCGGGGAGCCGGTGGAGGAGCGCGGGGCTGGGCGGCGGGAGGGTGTGGTCCTCCTTGCCGTCGGCGCCGGTGGTCCGGTAGGAGCCGGTGGGGTGCGCTCCGGTGTCGCCGGAGCGGGCGGCGGCGCGGCGGCGCTCGGTGCGGCTGGGGGGCGCGTCCGGGCGCCCGTCGGCGGCGTTTCCGGCGTAGGCGTCGCCCCAGGCGGGGCCCTCGCTGGCGCCGGTCGCCTCGGGGGGTTCGTAGCCCCAGGTCTCGTCGGGTCGGCTGTACGACACGTCCACAGCCTACGGCAGCAGGAAATCCCGGCTCGCGTCCTTCGCCATGAGTCACCCTTGCGGACGGTCGCCGGTTACGCGGGGTGCCGCCGCGTCCGGCCGTGCGGCGCCGGTGCCGCGAACCGCCGCATCGTCCCATCATGTGGACGCGGTGTGTGCTGCTGCTCGGGTCGGGTACGCGGAGGGGGTCCGGCCGGTCCCCGGATTCGGCTGCGGGCCAACAGTGCGGCACAAGATCGTGACCGGGCCGTGTCGGCGCGGTGAACGCGGCTTGGCGGAGTGCTCTCGGGGCGGCGTCCCGCATGGTGAGGTTTCACGGTGGTGACGCTGGTCTTTTGAGTGGTGACCGTTTACACTTGGCCAGGACTCCACCTACCGCATGTAAGCCCGCCCGCCGCCGAAGCCGGGAAGAGCGATAGTCGCGTGTGCTCACCAACCAGCGGAGGACTGCTGTGGAAATCCTTATCCTCACTTCCAACCCCGTTCCGGAGTCCCCTGAGTCGATCCTGCCCTCGCTGGAACTGCTGCCCCACCGCGCGCGCTACGCCGGCCGGGACGTGCGGGCGCTGCTGAGCGGACCGAGCCCGGACGCGGTCATGGTCGATGCGAGGTCGGACCTCGCCGACGCCCGCGCCACCTGCCGCGTCCTGCAGGCCACCGGTCTGACCGTGCCGCTGTACGCCATCGTCACCGAGGCGGGCCTGGCCGCGCTGCAGGCCGACTGGGGCGTGGACGACTTCCTGCTCGCCTCGTCCGGCCCGGCCGAGGTCGAGGCGCGGCTGCGTCTGGCCACGGGCAAGCCGAACGCGGCCACGGCCGCGGGCCCGGCCGTGATCCGCGCGGGGGACCTCACAGTGGACCCGGACACGTACGCCGCGAAGCTCAAGGGCACGCCGCTCGACCTCACGTACAAGGAGTTCGAGCTGCTGCGCTTCCTCGCCCAGCACCCGGGCCGGGTCTTCACCCGCGAGCAGCTGCTGCGGGAGGTGTGGGGCTACGACTACTTCGGCGGCACCCGAACCGTCGACGTCCACGTGCGTCGCCTGCGCGCGAAGCTCGGCAGCGAGTACGAGTCGATGATCGGCACGGTGCGGCAGGTCGGCTACAAGTTCGTGGCCCCGCCGCCGGAGAACCTGCGCGATTCGGAGCCGGTCCCCGAGCGGGTCGACGCCTGATCAAGGTGTAGCGCTTTTTCTAGTCGTTCAGGGCGGGTCCGCGGTGCGGGCCCGCCCTTTTTCCTGTGTCCGAAGTTGACAGAGTGTCGGATGCGCTTCCTGGTGAATCAGTGAATATCGCATCCGAAATGATCAACGAACAATGCGATCGAATAAGGAAAACTTACCATTCTTTGCGGGGTTCGAGAAAGGTCCTATCGGGACAAATGCCGCAACTCTTAGTACCCAGGGTATTGCTCTGGGTGGTTAGAATTGAGTTCGCTTTGGACCTAACCTTCCCTCTTGGAGTGTGACCCCGTGTCCGATCGCTCCGTCGATCCCGAAGCCCTCGCGGTGTTCCGCGAGCTCGCCCAGGGCCGCTTGGACTATCTCGAAACCCTCATCGATCAGCTGCGCAACGGCAGCGAACTGGGCGTCGAACCCGGATTCGGGCTGCTCGACAGCGCGCTGGCCGCGCGCGAGGCCTATAGCGAGTTCCACCGCCAGACCTGGACCAACCTCCAGGACCTGCGGGCGGACCTGAACGGCATCATCGCCACGCTCGACGGTGTCGCCGAGCGCGCCGTCACCGACGACGCGACCTCCGCCGTCGACGTGTCGCGGGCTCAGGACTGATCGCCATGTCCGATACGCAGCAGCAGCATCCGGACCAGACGCAGGACCCGGACCTCGGCGACTCGCCGAACTACGACGACGAGCTCGGCCCCGACGGCGGCCTCGAACCGGAGCCCGCCCAGGACGCGGCCGGCGGCCAGGAACCCGCCGACGCACCGGCCGAACCCCCGGCCGACGCCCCCGCCGACCCCGACGCGGGCGGCGAGCCCGCCGACGACGGCGACGGTGACGACCCCGACGCGGACGACGAGGACGCCGAAGACGACGGCTCCGACGAGGATGACGACGCCGACGAGGACTCTGACGAGGACGGCTCCGAACAGGACGACGACTCGGATGACGACGACGGGGACGAAGACGACGAGGAAGCGGAGGACGAGGAAGACGACGGCGGCAAGCACGACCAGGACGACGACGACAAGGGCGGCAAGCAGCCCTACGTTCGCGAGGAGTGGGACAGCGGTGCGGCGCCCGACAACTCCGTCGACTTCGAGTACCAGCGCCTGGACGCCGACGCCGTGTTCCTCTCCGGCGCACCGTGCCCGCACGCCACCTGCGAGAACCGCGACAACCCCGCCGAGCGCGCCTGGATCAAGCTGGTCTCGGCGATCCCCGAGGCCGGGCAGGTCAACAACCTCACGGTAGTCCCCACCGGCACGGCCGCGCCGAGCCAGGAGGCCATCCAGTACCTCGTGGACCAGGTGCGGCCCGACAACCCGGACAAGTACGCGCTCAGGGCGATCAGCACGGCCTGGCAGACGTTCAAGGACGGCTTCGACACCGACCCCACTACCGGGATCGCGCCGATGCTCAAGTCCGGACTGCGCACGCTCTCGGAGCACTGGCAGGGCAACGACTTCGACGCGTTCGCCGAGCAGGTCGAGGTCGTGATGGGCAACTGCGCGTCCGTCTGCGACGACATCGGCGACCTCACCACGGGCGCCGTGGGCCTGCTCGAGCAGAAGGCCGACGAGTTCTACGGCCTCCAGGGCGGCTCGTCCGGCGAGCTGCCGTACCCCGCGCCGCTGTACTGGATCTCCGACCACGCGGTGATGTACACCGATCCGTACGTGCATGTGCGGCCGCCGTTCCGCAACGGCCAGTGCGACGTGACCGACGGGTGCGGGCACTCGGGCGGCCTGATCGGCTCGCTGCTGGAGCTCGGCGGGTTCGACAGCGACTACCTGCGCGAGACGCGCAACTACGTCGAGAACCAGACCCAGTACTACATGGACAAGTTCAAGAACGAGAAGCCGCCGCCCACCAGGGAGCAGGCCGCGGCGTGGGCGCAGGCCGACGCGAACGACCAGATCGGCGGCGACATGGCCGACGGCATGGAGGACTACGACTCGCGGTCGCGGGTCGCCAACGAGGACGTCATCAACCGCTGGGAGAACGCCGAGGAGTCGGCGGCGACGTTCACGCCGGAGGCCCAGCCGTCGAGCACGTCGAGCTTCCGGGAGGCCTCGGACATGTACGGGGACTCGTACGGGGGCCTGGACGCGGGCACGGGCGGGTTCAAACCCGGCGACCCGCCGCCCTCGCCGGAAGGCGCTGGCGGCGGCGGTGGGGGCGGCGGCCTCGTGCCGCCTGGTGACGTGAGCGGTGGTCTCGCCAGCGGCGGGAGCACGCTCGGCAGCGGCGGTGCGTTCCCGGTCGGCCCGGCTTCTTCCACATTGGAGGGCGGCGGTTCCGGTGCGGCGGGCGGATCGGGCGGCGGCCGCGGCATGGGCGGCATGATGGGCGGCATGGGCGGTGGCGGCGGCGGCCGCGGCATGGGCGGCGACCAGCAGCCCGAGGGCGAGCACCGCGACTGGCTCGAAGAGGACGAGGAGATCTGGGGCATCCGCGCCATCGACGACGACCCTTACGCGTAGGGACGCAAGCGAAGACGGGGCCGCGATCCATTGGATCGCGGCCCCGCTTCACGGCTGCGGTCCGATCCGGGCGGGCCGCAGCGCTAGGGCCTGTCCTGCGAATCAGACCGGTCGTTATCCGGCCCGTTTGCCCGCTCGCTGCGTTGTCGGCCCTCCGAATACAACACCGGTATTCGAAGGGCCTTCCGCCTTGCGAGCGAACAAACGGACTCGGATACCGCCGCTCCCTGATTCGCAGGACAGGCCCTAGTCGCGCGTTACCGGCCGTCCGAACCGCACTTGCGGTCCTAGACGCCGTCCAAGACCGGCCATCCCTGGGCGTTCCATTCGATCTCCTCGACGCCGAGGTCGAAGTGGCCGTCCTCGTGGTAGGAGTGGTAGGCCATGAGGCCGTTCGAGATCGACTGGCCGCCGGTGGCCACGTAGCCGCCGTGGGCGCCGAGGACGAGGGTGCCGCCGCCGTCGGTGAGGGCGACCCCGTTCGCGTCCGTGAAGGGACCTGTCGGCGAGGTGGAGCGGCCGACGCGGATGTTGTACGTCGAGTTCGCGCCCGCGCAGCAGATGTCCCACGAGGTGAAGAGGTAGTAGTAGCCGCCGTGCTCGGTCAGCACCGGCGCCTCGATGCCCGCGCCGCCGCGACCGGCGACGTGGACGGCGGTCGCGCCGCTTTCCACTTTGCCTGAGGGCCAGTCGAGTTCGAGCATGTAGATGCCGTTCCACCAGGAGCCGTAGGCCATGTAGTGCCTGCCGTCGGCTTCGAGGATCGTCGGGTCGATCGCGTTGTACGGGTCGCCGGGGTTGGACTCCCAGACGAGGCCCTCGTCGACCCACTCGTAGTCGTCGTCGGCCGGGTCGAGGGTCTCGTTGGTGGCGAGGGCGATGACCGAGCGCTGCTTGCCGAAGGTCGAGGCCGAGTAGTACAGGTAGTACCGGTCCTGCGCTTCGTCGAAGTAGATCTCGGGCGCCCAGATGTTGTCGACGCCGGGGACGGCGTCCTTGAGCCACTGGGGCTTGGTGTCCCACACGGTGTCGACGTAGTTCCAGGTGGCGCCGTCGTCGTGGGAGGAGCGGATGGTGACGTTGCCGTCGCCGAGGGGGCCCCAGCCGGTCGCGAAGACGTACCAGGGGTCGCCTTCGGTGCAGGGCGCGAAGAGGCCCGGGTCGTGCGCGCCGAGGTCGCCGCCGATCGCGGCGGGCGCCTCGAGGTCGCAGTCCTGGCGCTCGTGGCCGTGGGCGTTGCCCTGCCCGTTCCCGCTGCCGGGGTCGGCGAGGGCCGCCGGGGCGAAGGCCGCGAGCGCGGCGGCGGCGAGGCCGATCGCGCCGGTCGCGGCCATGAGGGTGGTGCGCTTCCGCTGCATGGAAGACCGCCTTGTCCGTTAATCGATGGATTGAAACGACTCAATGTTAACGGGAACATGGCGGCGGGGTCAATCGTTCGGGTGAACTTCGAGCGCCCACCCCTGCTCGCGGCCCTTTTCTGTCGGACCCGGCTGCAACCATCGACCCCGGACCTCGGTCCCCTCGGGTGGGTGGGGGTTGTGGATGGTAGAACGCGAAACGCCCGCCGCAGCGAACCGGAGACCGAAGTCCCCGGCCGCCACGGCGGGCGCGATGATCAGCTCAAGCCCTGCGGCTCAAGGGATCAGGTGGTGATACTGACGATCGTCGAGTCGATCGCGGCACCGTCGGCGGCGTAGTCCACCGTCCCGAGGAACCGCTGCCCCTCGGCCAGACCCGACCACGTCAGGCCCACCGAGTACTCGTCGCCCATCGCGACCGACTGCTCGGCCGGATCGACCGCGAGGTTCCCCGCGTCCGAACCCGGCACGACCCACGCGTGCAGCTTCGCCTCGAGCGGCGAAGGCCCGGCCCACTCGTCCACGAACACCACGAACGTGTAGCCGCCAGGCAGCGACACCGTCTCGTTCGAACCGCCCGAAGCCGAACTGCCCACCAGGGTCAGCGCGCCCTCGGCGTCCTTCATGTACACGAACAAGTCCAGGTCCGTGCCCGCCGGGTGATCCGCGTCGAACGTGCCGAACCGCACCAGCGCCGCATCCTCAGGCGTCGTGAACTCGTACGACACCGCGTGCGAGTTCTCCGCCGGAGCGTCCGACGGGAACGAGGACGAATCCGGGTCCGTCAGCGTCGCCGTCTTCACCTCGGAAGCGACCAGGCCCGACACCGAAGCGCCCAGCGACCCGTCGAAGCCCGACGTGCCCGACAGCGTCGCCGAACCCGAAGCGCCCGTGTACGACGCCTCATCCGCGGCCGCCAGCTGCACCGGCTTCACCACGATCGGCGAACGCACCTCGTGGACGACCTTGGTGCCCTTCTTCTCCACCCACGTGACATCGCCGAACGCCCACTCGTCGAACGAAGCGTCCGTGCGCGTGATCGTGAGCGTGTACGACGCCGACTCGCCCGGCTTCAGCGTGAACTGCGTGACGTCCGAAGACACCTCGAAGCCCGCAGGAGCCGTGATGTCGGCCTTGTACGTGCTCTTCTTCTCCGACACGTTCGTGACCGTACGCGTCACCTGGTACGAACCCGTCAGCTCCGCCACCGTGATCGACGGGTAGTTCAGCTGCGACGGGTCGATCGAACCCAGTGCATCGCAGTACGACTGCACCTTCGACGCCTCAGGCGTCCCGCAGATGTACTGGATCCACTCCGTCGGATTCGACTCGTACACCAGGCCCGGGTCGAACATCGCCTGGCCGTCGACGTGACCGGCCCCGTAGTCGAACGGCGTCGCGTCCGCGCCGCCGCGCTGGATCGGGTCCCCGTTCTGGTCCGTCTGGTACGCCGTCGTCATGATCGCCGACTTGACCGCCATCGGCGACCAGTCCGGGTGCGCCGACTTCAGCAGCGCCGCCAGACCCGCGATGTGCGGGCTCGACATCGACGTGCCCTGCGCGTTCGCGAAATCATTGCCCGCGTGGTTGAACGGCGTGATACCCGCCAGGATCTCCACACCCGGAGCCGTGATGTCCGGCTTCAGCAGGTTCTGCTCCGACGCCAGCGCCGGACCGTTCGACGAGAACGCCGCCATCACCGGCGCGTTCACGTCCTCCAGCTCCGAGGTCTCGACCTCGATGCGCGGGTTCGACTTCGAGTCCACCCACGCCGACAGCGCCAGACCGTCCTCATAGCTCACGTGGACGACCGGCACCGCCTGCGACGTCACCGTCGTGGCCGCACCGCGCTCGTACTGGTCGCGCACGATCAGCGCCGTACCGCCGGCCGCAGCGACCTGCTCCGCATTGGCGCTGAACAGGTTCCCGCGCACGCAGATGATCGCGAAGCCCTCGGTCTTCGCCGGGTCCAGCGTGCCCGCGTCGCAGCGCGCCGCAGCCGTCGCGTCGGTCCCGTCGTACGCCGCGTCGACCGCGTTCTTCACGTACCACTTCGCCTCGCCGACCAGGGCGGCCGCCGGGATCTCCTCGCGGCCGAACTCGACCTCGGTGCGGAACGTCTGGTCGTGCGTGGACGCGCCCACCGTGGTCACCCACGGCTCCTGGTGGTCCACAGTAGAGGTCGGGCCGTCGTTGCCCGCGCTGGCGGCCACGAAGACGCCCGCGGCGGCCGCGTTGAAGAACGCGAGCGACACCGAGTCGACGAACTCCGGGGTGCCCGTGGAGCCGATCGAGAAGTTGATGACGTCGACGCCGTCGTTCACGGCGGCTTCGATACCGGCGACGAGGTCGGCGCCGGGGCAGCCGCCCCAGCAGACCTTGTACGCGGCGACGCGCGCGGCCGGGGCGAGGCCGGAGACCGTGCCGACCTTCTCGCCGTCGATCTCGACCTTGGTCTTGTAGTTGCCCGCGGCGGTCGTGGCGGTGTGGGTGCCGTGGCCGTCCTGGTCGCGGGGCGAGGCGAAGCCGTCCTCGGCGTAGCCCCAGGTGTCGAAGTAGCGGGCGCCGATGAGCTTGTTGTTGCACTCGACGTTGTTCGCCGGGTCCTCGTCGACGCCGGTGACGCACTCGCCGTTCCACTTGGCGTCGATGACCGCCTGGTCGGGGCGCGGCTCGGAGAGCGGGGCCAGGGCCGGGTTCTCGGGCCAGATGCCGGTGTCGAGCACGCCGACGATGACGCCTTCGCCGGCGTCCTTCGGGCCGCTGAACTCCTCGTCCCAGGCGCCGTCGCCCCCGGAGAGGCCGAGGAAGCCGGTGGTGTCCACCGCGCCCGTGGGCTGGTAGATCGTCTCGGGGACGACCGCGGCGACGTCGTCGCTGGCCGCTAGTTCCTCGGCTTCGGCGGCGGTGAGGTTCGCGGCGAAGCCGTTGAGGACCGTGTCGAACTGGGCGGTCGCGTCGACGTCGTACTCGGCGATGACCGCTTCGCGCTCCTCGGCGAGGGTGCTGCGGTACTCCTCGACCGCGGCGGCCTCGAAGTCGATCGTCTCGCCCTCGGCAGGCGCGGTGGCCTCGTAGGTGGCGATCGGGTCGGAGGCGAGCTGGACGATGTAGTTGCCGTCCTTGTAGTCGACCGGCAGCGCCGCAGCCTCTTTGAGGTATTCGGGTGAGACCTCAGGGAGCGTGGGGGGCTCGGCCTGGACCGGGGCGGCGCTGGTGGTCAGCGCGACGGCCACGAGCGGGACGGCCGCGGCCGCCAGTACGGCTCTGGTTCTGGCTCGGGCGCGCGTCGATGCGCGCCCTTGCCTGCGGGGGGACGGAGATCCCATGCGATGAGCTCCTCTCAAGGGGGACGTGCGCCGTGGGTGAGTGCTCCGGCGCGGACTGTGGAGATCGCCGCGCCGCGGCGCACGGAAACGAGCCTATTGCGAGGTTGGTTCGCTGTAAACCCTCATATGAGGAGAATGCCGGTATCAGGCGTGACTGTTATGCGTCCGTTACAAAGGACGTTCCGGCGAGTGGATATTCAGTGAATAGCGGGCGCTTGGGCGGGCCCGATCACCAGCGCCACCAGAGGAATCGGCGTTCGCGGCGGAACTGCACCGAACTCCCGGTCGCCTTCCCCGAAACGGAGAAGCGGATTGCCGTGCCTCCCTTGTAGGTGGCGCGGTTCTTCATGGAACTGCCGAACACTTCGGTGTTGTCGTCCACGGCGTAGGCGCCGTCGGGGAGGACGACGGTGAGCGAGGAGCCGAGGAGCTTCACGTCGAGCTCGACCGTGTCGGTCGGGATGAGCGCGTGGCGGCAGTCGAGCTTCACCGAGGAGCCGGTCGCGTTCACGATGATCTTCGGCGGGACCACCCAGTCGCCGTCGCGCTTCACGGAGGACCCGGTCGGTTTGAGGCGCAGCTCGGCGGGGCCTGCGGGGGCGGGCCGCTTGGCGGCGGGGACGGCGAGGGTGCCGCCGGTGTCGGGCAGGTCGGCGAGGAGGCGCTCGACCTCGCCGTAGGTGCGGGCCTCGTAGGCCTGGCGGGAGCGGTCGGCGAACTCGTCGAGGTCGAGCCGGCCTTCCTCGGTAGCGGCGTGGAGTTTGGCGATGATCGCCTCGCGCTCGGCGTTGGAGACGCGCATGTTCGGGTCGTGCGTCATCGGGGGCTCGCTGTCTCGGACGTCATCGGGCTCTTACCTTCTCGTCGGACCTGGGTTGAGCCGCCGGGGCCCGCGCACGAGCCCGCCGTTGCACCATTCGTGGTAGTCGAACAGGTCGGGCTGGCGGATGAGCGCTTTGGTGTTGGCGGCCCAGAGTTCAACGTACTGGTCGCGGGACGCGGCCGCCTTCTCGAGGAGGCGGTCGACGCGTTTGCGCGGGTGGACGCGGAAGTTGGTGCGCACGGCGTCGCCGGCGTAGATGTAGAGCACGTGGAGCGCGAAGGAGCGCTTGGGGCAGGTCGCGTCGGCGGCGAGGTCGAGCCAGGTGTCGACGAGTTCGTCGGTGGCGAGGGTGAGGTCCCACTGGCGGCCCTCGGGCGCGGTCGAGTAGGGGTCGAGCGCCCAGTCGCGGATCTCCTGCGGGGTGGGGACGGCGGGGCGCGCGAACCCGGTGAAGGACCCTTCCGCCACTGCCGCTCCTGCGCTCCTGCCGATTTGAACGATGCTCGCACCGATCCTAGCCCGACTCCGCCCCGCGCCCGGCCCGCGTTTGCAACCCGTGGGACCCCGACCCGGGGGGTGGGGGGCTCCCCTCCCCTCCCCTCCCCTCCCCCTCCCCTTCCCCACCCTCGCTCACCCCACCCTCGCTCACCCCGCCCGCCCAGCGACACCCGGGTTCGGTTCGCCGGACCGGTGGGTGGGAGGCGCCTTCCCTGCCCACCGGCCTGGCGGTCGGTCAGCCTCGGCTCACTGCCATGTTCACCGCCTCGATGCGCTCGTTGATGTCGCGGAGCTGGTTCGGGTCCGGGTCCCAGCCGCGGTCGAGGAGCATTTCGCGGAGCCGGACCAGCCAGGGCCGCGGGTGCTCCATGACGTCGGAGGCGGTGAGGACCAGCACCTCCCAGCCGAGGTTCTCGAGCAGCTGGTGGCGGCGGCGGTCGGCGGTCTCGGCCGCCGGGCCGAGGTGGGTGCCGAGACCGTCGTACTCCACACCGACCTGCCACTGCTCCCAGCCGAGGTCGAGGAACCTGCTGCGCCCGTTCGGAGTGCGGACCCGCAGTTGCGGGACCGCCGCCGGGAGGCCGGCGTCGCTGATGAGGCAGCGCGTCCAGGACTCCATCGGCGACTCCGACCGCGGATCGGCCGCCAGCAGGGTCGCGTTCGCCCGTCTGAGCCGGTCGCCGTGCAGCGGCTCGAGCGCGGCCGCGAGGCTCCCGGCGTCGATGCCCGCCCGCAGGATCTGGTCGGCGGCGGCCACGGCCTCCAGCCGCGGGAGGTCGGCCGCGCAGTCGACCAGGGTGCGCGGCAGGCGCGTCACCGGCAGGCCGTCGATCACCGTGATGTCCGCCAGCGGCGGATCAGGCGAGCACTCGATCGGCCACTCGCGCTGGTCGGCTCCCGGCGGCAGGACGTCGAAGCCGTGAATCCAGGCCGCCGTGCGGCCTGTGGCCACCAGGCTGAAGTCCGATTCGAAGGCGGACTCGAAGCGCATGAGGAGGTCTTCAGGCCCCTCGCCCGAATGCCCGAACGGATCATCGAGCGAGCTGTTGCGGGGGCGGTTCATCGTGGCTGTCGTGGTGCGGTACATCGGTAGTTGCGTCATATGTCAACTGTGGCTGACCGGCTGCGGAGCGTCAACAACTTCTTTTCTGCCTGTGGATAACTCGTTGCAGAAAGTTGGAAAGTGCTGGTCAACTGCCTGTGGATAACTTTTGCGGTGTGTTGGCCCACAAGCGAAGCGGCGGGGCCGCCTCCCCAAAAGGGAGGCGGCCCCGCCGCATTGCAGTCTTCAGCGGCCTCGGGCCGCAGGCATCGCTACCAGGTGACGTCGCACAGCTTCCAGGCGCCGTCTTCCTCGACCGCCGTGAAGGTGTAGCCGGAGCCCTCCTCCATCTCGGCGGTGTCGCTGGGCTCGCTGTCGTCCATGGTCCAACCGACCCAGACCTCAACGCCGCCATCAACCTCGCGCGACATGCTCCACAGCAGGAAACCCCAGTTGTAGCCGGTGTTCTCCAGCTCCCATTCGAGGTCGGTCTGCATCGCCGAGCTCGGCGACGCGCACACCTGCGCCTGCATCAGCTCGTTGTCGTCGGTGTCCGACCCGATCCGGTAGTTGATCGCCGCGGCCTCCGGCGTGCCCGCCGCGAACTCCTCGGAGTTCACGGGCGTGCCCCAGGTCGCGAAGTCGTCGTCCGCGGCCGCGTCGTCCGAGGGCTCCTCTTCCGCGCTCGGCTCGGCCGCCTCCTCGCTCGACTCCTCTTCCTGAGAGGGCTCGGCGCTCGTCTCCGACTCGCCGCCGCCCGCCTGCGGGTCGTCGTCCTTGACCATCCCCGGGATGATCAGCACTGCCGCGACACCGAGGACCACGACCAGCGCCACGACGACACCGAGGATCACCGGCAGGTTCCCGCCCTGCTTCGCGGGCGGGATCGGCGGAGGCAGCACCGAGCCGGGCGCCGACGGATACCCCGGCTGCACGCCGATCGGCGGCTGCGAGGCATGCATCTGCGGCGGCATCGAAGGCTGCGTGTACTGCTGCGGCGGGGGCTGCTGGTAGTAGTTCCCGGGAGGAGGCGTGCTGCCGTAGGGCTGCGCGTACGGGTCGCTGGGTTCCTGCGGCTCGGGCTGCAGCTGGTACTGCGGGTTCCCGCCGCCGGGGGGCGGATACGTCATCGCTTCAACACGCCTCGTCTGCTCGGGGGCAATCGGTCGCGGTGATTGGGCTTCACCGGGGTGATCTCGATCGTACAGGCCCGCGCCGACACCGTGGCCCCCGGAAATCCCCAGGTCGCATCGCCCGCGATAGGCGAAGCGGCCGTACTGGGACGAACCGTTCGCGCCGCCCCGCGCGAGCGAACCGTCGCACACCCTGTGCGACACCGAATCCCCCTGTGGGACTACGATTTATGCCCCGGCACCCCGCATGCGGCCTGTTGCAAGGCGCCGTCGATCCCACGTCGAGGCCGCGCGCGGCGCCCGGGGCAGCGCGCTGCCCCGCGGAGCCGTACCGAGAAGTCCCGCCAGCAACGCTTCTACACGAGGTTCGACGTATGGCGAACGCCAATGCAGTGCAGCTTTGGACCATCCGCTTCTCCGCCGCGCTCGCCCCCGTGCCGGTGGTCGAGCTCCTAGCCGTGAGCCGGATCTGGGGCTACGGCCTCCTCTACCCCGCGCTGGCCGCGACGTGGGCGACCGGCCTCTGGCAGCGCCGCCGCCAGCTCGCCCGCATGCGCGACGAGCCCGACCCCGCACCCGGCAAGGCGCGCTTCTGGGGTGACGCGGGGCCGGACGAGGACCGGTTCGAGCCCGCCATCGGGGACGCCTACCGCTCGCCGGTAGCAGTCGCCGAGCCTTCCGGCGCCGCCCGCTTCGGCGAAGCTCGCGAGCCGTCAATTGGCCCCTTCGGCGACGCTTGCGAGCCGTCAATTGGCATGGCCGTCGTGTCCGTGCCGCACCAGCGCCGCGACCGCGCCATGAGCAACCTCGTCGGCTCCATCAAGAACGAGTCGATCGACGCCGAGCTGCGCATCCAGCTCATCCAGGACCTCGTCGACCTCGGCGGCAGAGACATGGCCATGCGCCTCTCACCTGTGGCCCGATCGTCCAATGTGGATGTAGAGGTGCGGCTCGAAGTCGCCGAGCACATGGGGCGCTTCAGCATCGAGGACGCCGCCCGGGCGCTCGAAGCCATCGCGGCCGACGCCACTGTCGACGCCAAGTACCGCCTGGACGCCGCCAACGCCCTCGTCGACTGCGCCGCCGGACCCGCCGGGATCGCCCTCATGCAGCTCGTCACCGACGAGACCTTGAGTGAGTACGTGCGCCACAGCGCCGCCCACGCCCTGCGCGACGTCCACGCCTCCGCCGCCGCGATGGCCCTGCGCCACTTGGCGAACGCGCCGCACATCGCCGTGCGGCTGCGGATCATCTGCGCCGAGCAGCTCGCCGACGACAGCGTCATCGACGCCGAGAACGCGCTGTGGCGCATCGTCAAAGGCGTCGAGTCCGTTATGGACTTCCATCTCGGTATCGATGCGGCCGAAGCGATGTTCGGGATCAGCCCCGACGTCGGCATCGAGGCCTACTCGGTGCTCGCCTCCGACGACTGCTTCCACTGGTTCGGGCGCATCGAGGCCGCCTACCGGCTCGGCCGGATCGGCCTGCGTGACGGCTACGACCTGCTGAGCGACTTCGCGCGCGCCGACCACGTACCGGAGGTCTACGCGCGCGCCGCGCTCGAACGGCTCTTCCAGCTGGAAGTCGACTCCGGGAACGAGTAGATCGCTAAGGGCCGCAGGGCTTTTAGGGTTTGACGGCGACGAAGTACGTGTCGATCGCCAGATGGTGGAGGTCCCGGCGGCGGCCCAGCCAGTCCGGGCCGTCCTCGTCAAGCAGCCGCGCCCACACGGCGTTGTCCTCGTCGCTGAGGAAGTGCTCGAACCAGCCCACCCTGGTCCGCAGCGACTCCAACGCGTGATCGAGGTCCGCGCCCTCAAGCGGGGCCGGGGTCGCGTTGAGCTCATTGACCTCGCGCACCCCGGTCAAGCCCGCGCGTTCCAGCGCCAGGTTCCAGCCGTATTCCAGGGGCGTCGACCCGTGCTCGACGCCTTCGCCTTCGAGGCGGCGCGAACCGGCCTCGATGAGCCGCAGCTCCAGACCCGGCCGCCCCACGCCCACATGCCAGGGCAGGTACTGCGGGGCGGTGCCGCCCTCGCCGATCGCCAGCCGCCCGCCCGGCGCGAGCAGCCCCGCCAGGTTCCCAAGGGCCGCTTGCGGATCGGAAGCGTGGTGGATGACGTGCCCGGCCCACAGCAGGTCGGCCGGCGCCCCGACGGCCGCCGCGAGCGCGCCAGCGTCGTCGACCGACGCCTGCGCCGCCCGCACCCCCGCACCGGTCTCGGCCGCGCGTTCACGCACGAGGTCGAGCATCGCCGGTTCCGCGTCCACCGCCACGACCTGCGCTTCCGGCAGCGCCTCGGCGAGCGCGAACGCCATCGACGCCGCCCCGCACCCGATATCGGCGACGACCCGGTCCCCTGGGGTCGCGAGCTGCCCCGCGAGCCGCCGGTACTTCGCGGCCTCGGCCGCCGCACGCGCCTTGAACCGGGGCGCGGCCTCGGCGAAATCGAACGTCGCGGTCTGGTCGCCGTGGTGGTGCCCGTGGTGTGCTGCCATGCGCCCCAACCTATCACTGTTGAAAACCGTTCCCGACACGAAAAGACCGGGCGGCCGCGAGGCCGCCCGGTCTCCTGAAACTTGGTTTATGCGGCCAGGCGCTCCTGGACGCGGGTCACCTCGGCGTCGAGCGAAGCGGTGCGCACCGGGCCGTGGTGCGGCGCGTCCGACTCCGAGAGCGAAGCCAGCAGGCCCTTGCCGAGCGCGGCCTGCGTCAGCGCGAAACCGCGCACCACCAGTGGCAGCAGCAGGGCCATCACCAGGCCCCCGAGGACTGCCAGCACCGAACCGGCGAGGTACGAGTCGCCCCAGCCCAGCCAGCGAGTCGCGTACTCCAGGCCGTCGCTGCCGTCCACCGAACGCTCGATGATCCACGCGTACAGCGGGTAGAACAGCGTCGCCACGGTCGCGACCCACCAGCTCAGGGCCACGCAGAACCCGGCGACCGCGAGCGGGAAGTTCACCAGGCCCCACAGGAGGTTCAGCCACGACTGCCCGTCGGTCAGCGGCGTCAGGTAGCGGCGCAGCGCCGAAGCGCCCTCGGGCGCCCGCTTGTAGTGCGGCTTGCTGATCGGCTGCCGCAGGACGGCCCCGAGCTGGCTGCGCCCGGCGGCGGCGAGGCCGCGCATCGCGAACAGGGTCGCGGCCAGGAGCGGCACGCCGACCCAGACGACGGCGGTCCCGATCCCGGCGGCGAAACCGGTGACGGTGATGACGAACGCGGGAAGCGCGATCGGAAACGAGGAGAGCAGGTACGCGGAGTCGGCGCCGAGCTGCTTGAAGATCTTGTTCATGGAGTCAATTCTGGTCGCCGCAGGGCCTTGCAACGACCCTGCGAGCAGGCATTTCACCGGTAGGGACAGCCCTACCGGCGTACTCGGGCCTGCCCCGGCCCGAGCGATTGCCGAGCCCGTTTTGAGGTGTTTTCGAGGTTCGCGGGGGACGCTCGCTCGCTATGAGATCGATGCTTTCCCAATCGGCGCGGGTCGGCTGCGTCGCGGCCCTGGCCGCGCTCGCGCTGGCCGCCTGCGGCGAGGACACGGCGTCGAGCGAGGACACGGCGGCGACCGCCGAGGACCCGCTCGCCGCGTACACCGCCTGCCTCACCGAGCAGGGCATCGAGCTGCCCGAGGACTGGACGCCGTTCGGTCAGGGCGGCATGCTCGGCGAGATGCCTACGGGCGAGATGCCCGCTGACGGCGAGATGCCGACAGGGGAGATGCCTGCGGATGGTGAAATGCCGACCGGCGAGATGCCCACCGACATGCCTTCCGGCGCACCCGCCGGGCCGGGCGCGATGACCGCCCCCGACGGCGTCGACGAGGCCGACTGGACGGCGGCCACCGAGGCCTGCGCCGACCAGCTCCCGCAGGGCGGCGGCATGCCCGGCGGTACCCCGCCCGGCCAGCAGGAGGCCACCGAAGAGACCACGGAAGGCACTGACGCCTAGGACTTTGCCCTTCTCCTCCCCGGAGGAAGCGGCGCCGGCAGCGCCATTCCCAATGCCGGCGCCGCTTTTCACTGCCCTGGCGGTGATCGGGTGCGCTTGTGGCACTTCGGGTTCATTCCCGGAACCACCACCACGGGCCGACGGTCCGCTGCGGAACCGGGATCGTGCGCAGAAGGAACAGTTCATCGAGCGGTTCGACGAGCCGCCGCAGTTCCTGCGCCTGGCGTTTCGGGAGCCGCCGCAAGGCGTCTTCGAGTGTCTCCCGATCGGGGCGCCAGCAGCACGGGCACGCGTGGTCCCCGCTGAGCAGGAACTTCCGGGGTCCGCGGACGCGGCTGCGCCAGTTGCGCAGCGCTGTCGCGATGCTGCCTATCTCGAAGGACGTGTCGGCGTTCTCCAGCCGTACCACGGCGGCCTGCAAGGCGCCTGAGGCGCCGTTGATGCGGGGGATCGGGTAGCTGCGCCGCCAAGCGTGTCGGCGGGGCTGTTCTGCGCGTAGTCGCGCGGGCTGCCTACGCGGCATAGCCCTTTCTGTTGTCGCTCATCGCGACCATTATGCCGCGGGAATGCCACAGAGGGAATAGGTGCGGCCCGGGTCGTTGACCTCGACACCGGGCCGCTATGTGCCGCATAGTAACCGCTGCGATCCGTGGTAGACGTTGAGTCTGCTGCTAGCATCGCGCTCTGCCATTGAGCTACCGCCGCATGTGGTGCGGCGGGAAGGATTCGAACCTCCAACTTCGATGTCCCAGAGGGACTACTCGCGGATACGCGCGGCGCGGCGAATGCTGAAGCTGGAGCGAGAGTCTCAGTTTTGGCGGTGAACGTGTGCCGATCGGCTGCGGCGGCTAAAGCCGCAGGGGACTCGATCCCCAAGTGTTCCCGCGTTCTGCTGCTTCTGAACTTCAATTTCAGCGTGTTTCGGCGCTAGTGCGCGCCACCCCTGTCGCTCAAACAGGGGGGTCTATGGGGGCTATTCGCCCAGGAGGTAGCCGAAGACCTTCGCGCCGATCTGCTCGTCGACGACCTCGGTCCCGTTGGCCTCCTCCCGCGCGAACTTGACGGCGATCTGGAGCTTCTCGAGCCGCTCGGAGAGCTGCACGACCCGCTTGGCGGGCGCGGAACCGGAGAACTTCACCGTCGTCCAGTACCCGACCGGGATGTCCTCGTAGTACACCTCGACCTGCGCCGGGTGCTCCTCGGTGGCTTCGGCCTTGACGTGGTTGCGCGGGATCTTCTTGGTGCGCACCGTCTTCACCGGGTCGGTCGCGAAGGCGTCGGAGGCGTCGTTGTACGTCCACGACTCGCCGGCGTCGAGCACGGGCAGCGCCTTCACGAACGTCTGCAGTTCGGCGAGCTGCTTCTCCAGGAAGAGAAGATAGGTGACGGGGACGTCGGCCAACAACACTTCACCGTCCACAGTGATGTCTGCGGTGGCGAGGGCGTTGGTGCGGTCCTTCGTGGCCGTGACGTCGAACAGCCGGGTCATCGCCGTCGAGACCTCGCGCAGCTGCTCCTCGACCCGCCGCTGCACCTTCGTCGACTCGGGCGGCAGCTGCTCGCCCTCCTCGTCCTTCGGCTGGTAGGTCCGGGAGATACCCGACAGCAGCGGCGCCTTGGCGAGCTCGCGTCCGGCGTCGCCGAGCGCACGCGCGGCTTTCGCCTTGACGCTCTTCTCGATCGCGATGATCTGGTTCAACTTGGTCACGGGGCAACCCTCACTTTCACGGTTCACCATAGGACCCTCGCGCCACCCTGGACAACACGTTAACGGCCGCCGGGCCGAAACCCGGCGGCCGCAACAAGATCCACTACTGGTTGCACCAGCGCTTGGAGTCCGCAGTGGACAGGAGGCCGATCATGATGGCCGCGATGGCGAGCCCGATGACCGCACCGGTGATGCTGCCTGCGGTGTTGGCCGCTGTGCTCTGCCCCGTCACCTCGATCTCCGGGGTGAAGAAGTACGACCCGAGGCTGATGACGACACCCACGGCCTCGAGGATGATCGCGCCCATGCGGGCACTCGACTTGCGCTTGGCGATCTGCACGGCGAACACGCCGCGCAGGACCGTCCAGAGCAGGACCTGCACGATCGAGCCGATCAGGAACGCCATGTAGGAATCGGGGATCATCGCGTCGCCCTGCTCTTCGAGCGTCATGAGGACGGAGTAGCCGAAGACGGCCGCGCCGCCGCCGCAGATGCCGAGGCCGAACATGATCCACAGGAGGACCACGGCGCCCTTGGTGGTGCCGGGCATCTTCTCGGGCACGGCGCCCAGCGGCGGGCCGGGCGGGGGAGCGGGAGGAGGAGGGGGGTAGCTCACGGGGGTGCTCCTAACGTGGGGCGGGACAAGGGGGTTGGGCATAGAGGGTGGGCATTGAGGGATGGTGTCGCTCATTGTAGTTGCATCAGTGCGATCCGGGGTACCCCGAAAACGCGACCGCTATGCACGCGTGGGCGAACGCGCAGCTCACCGCGGCGATGTTCGGCCCTGCCATGGCGGGGTACTAGTCTGAGCGGACACCGGGCCGCCCGAAATGACGGGTTCGTCGCGGTAAGCGCGGCGAGTGCGAACGCCGCGGGCGGTCGGCGGTCGGACGGAGGAGCAGATGATCACGCGATTGGCCGAGTCCCTCGGGTACCGGGTGCTCGACGTGGAGGACGGGGACGGGACCCTCTCCGTCGGCGGCCACGACGGCGCGAGCGCGCTGCGCGTCGGCTGGAAGCCGCTCATTGTCGAGGGCTACACCGGTTCCGGCTCGATCGACCGCTTCGCGATCCGCACCCGCGACGGCGCCTTCCGCGCCTCCCTGCGCGAGCTGCGGGAGCGCCTGCGCCACCCCGCCCGGGACACCAACCCCGTCGAGCTCGCCCGCCCGATCCTGCGGCTCCTGCAGCCCGGCCAGTACGGGGTCCGGATCTGGCGCGACGCGAACGTCCACATCGAACCGTTCGGCGAGAACGGCACCGCCTGGTGGTACCCGTACGAGCCCATCGGCACCGAGGGCACCGCCGTCATCCCCACCGACGCCTGGCCGCCCGCCGACGAGGCCGCCCTCGCCGCCTACGCCGAGGCCATTGAGGACAACGACCGCCCGCTCGCGGTGATACTCCGCTCCGAGCCGCCCGGCGACGAGCAGGACTGCGCCGCGTTCCTCATCGACGGCCACCACAAGCTGGCCGCCTACCGCCGCACCGGCATCAGCCCCCACTTCCTCGACATCGCCCGCCTCGCCGAGCGCCGCCCCTGCAGGCCCGCCGACCTCCGGGACGTCATCGCGGGCGACGAGACGCTCGAGCGGTCCGCGTCGAACCTCATGCGCTACTTGGAAGACCGCCACCACTGAGGCGGCGTCACCCCAGGACCAGTTGCGGCGCATACGCGATCGCGATGAACCGGATCGACCGCCCGACGAGGCACGCGGCGACGAACAGCGGCAGGTTGATCCGCGTCCCGGCCGCGTAGATGCTCGTCGCCATCAGCGGCGGCAGACCCGTGATGGCACTGAGCAGCAGGATCGGAGCGGCCAGCGCCGGGCGGTCCAGAAGCGCAAGGAGTCGGCGCCCGAAGGCCCAGAGCGGTGCGAGCGGCGCGCGGAGCCGTTCGCGCACGGCCACAGCGGGGCCCCGAGCGTCCGGATCGCCTGCGGCGCAATCCCTTCGACGTTCGCGCCTCGCCTCGGCGGCGTCGACCCAGGCGCGCAGCCGGGCCGAGTGCAGCGCCCCGCGCACGCCCAGGAACAGGGTGGTCTTGCCGATCGTCTGGCCTACCGCGGCCGCGACGCCGAGCGCGATCGGGCTGTAGTCGGTGGCGGCGGCGAGCGCCAGCAGGTAGGGCTCGACGGGGGTGACGGGGAAGAACGCCGATACGAGCGCCGTGAGCGCGGCCGTCAGGCACGCGGCGATCAACGCGGCCCCCGCCGCGCACCATCGCGGGAGCCGTTGGGGGCCTTGGCGACTGGGGCGGGAGTGGGTTGCTCGATCATTCCAGGTTCGGGTTCGCTCGCGGGGGTGTGGCTTGGCGCACTGGGAGCGACTGTAGTGCACGAACGCGCCCGCCGGTACCCCCACCGGGGCGCGGCCGGGGGTCAGCGGCTCACCGGTTCGTGATGCTGCGCGCCATGGGGATGCCGCCGTCGCGGTCGATGGCTTTGAACAGGGCCTTGGCGTCCCAGTCGTTCGGGCGCGCGCCTTCGGAGGATTGGAGGTACGCCTCCATGAACGTGCGCAGCGGCTTGCCCGCCAAGCGGTCCGGGCGTTCGGGCGTGAACGCGGGGTCGGCGTGGAGGACGAGCAGGAGCATCCCGCGCACGCGCCGCGAGGCGCTGCCGATGCCCGGCTGGAAGTACGGGAGGTCGAGGGCGCGCGCGCCGTGCTGCTCGTAGAACGCGAGGCGGCGGCGCGGGTCGCCGTAGGCCTCGTGCATGGCCGGGGCGTCGGGGTTCTCGATCTCGGCGACGATGACGCACGGGTCGTACCGTTCGCGCCAGGCGTCCATCGCGTCGTGGAGGAGCCGCCCGCCGAGGCCGTGCCCGCGCGTGCCGGGGTCGACGGCCAGGTAGGTGAGGATCTGGACGCGGGAGGTCGCCGACCAGCGCCCGAAGGCCGCCCCGGCGGGTTTGCCGGCGTCGTCGACGGCCACGAGGAGGCTCCCGAGCCCGGCCTCCAGGGTCTCGGCGACGCTCGCCTCGCCCTCCAGTTCGGCGGGCGGGAACGCGGGTACCAGGACTTTCCGGTACACCTGGTCGAGCAGTCCGCCCGGCCGCGTCTGCTCCATGATCCGGTACTTCATCCCGAGCCCCTTCCCGTCGCCGGGCGGGCCCGGCGGGTCGAGTATCGCAACGCGCGCGCGTCCAGGTGGCCGGTTGCGAGTACTCGTCCTTCCCAAATACCGGGACGGTCTTGCATGGCCGCCCTACGGTGTGATGAACGACGCAAGAAGCTCGTCCGAACCCCCGACGGCCAGCCCTGCGACTCGAACCGGACCGCGACGGACGGCGTTACCCCACAAGGAGACGCATGACCTCAGTACCGACCAGCACCGACTGCAACCCCGGAGACATCAGGGCCGAGGGCGAACGGCTGAAGGAGCTCGCACCCCAGTACGGCACCGTCGCGGACTACGCCTCCGAAGCCGACCCCGAGTGGTACGTCTGGGGCACCTACGGCATCGCCCTCGCGCAGCTCTACTTCGCCAGCGCCGACCGCATCCAGGAGATCCTCAAGGAGTTCGCCCCGGCCGCCGAAGGCCTCGGGCAGCGCTTCATCGACTGCGCGAACGACTACGAGGACGCCGACGGCCAGTGCCGCGACGACCTCGACGGGATCGAAGGGGACATCCAGTATGTCTGACCCCGTGGTCGACTTCTCCGACGCGCCCACCAAGTCCGACTGGGGCGAGGCCCCTGACGGCGGCGTCTTCCAGGACCCCGGCGGCAACGCGAAGAAGCAGCTCGAGAACATCCCCGTGGGCGGCAACGTCTACAAGTTCGGCAAGGCCGCAGTGGACCTGGTCGACCCGCCGCAGGAGTACTTCGACGGCGAGTGGTGGGAGATCCTGCTCAACTCCATTCAGCAGATCGCGAAGATGGGCGAGCAGATCCTCGAAGTCGTCGGGGTCGTCAGAGGCGTCCTGTCGGCCAACCCCGGGGACATCATCGGCGTCCTCGCCGGCGCCCTCGCCAAGAGCGTCCTCAGCTTCCTCATCTCCACCATCCAGCCGATCCAGGACCTCGTCGGCATCCTCTACGGCAACCCCGCGCGCCTCGACGAGTCCGCGAACATGTGGAAGGCCGTCTCCGAGAACATGACGGCCCTCGCCGACGAGATCGGCCCCGACCTCGAGGCCGCCTGCAACGACTGGTGCAGCAAGGCCGGAGCGGGCGCGACCGTGCGCGGCTCCGACCTCATGCAGACCACCCAGTTCGCCGCGACCAGTTCGATGGGCCTGCACGACTTCCTCCTGTGCTACAAGGACCTCGCGCAAGGCGTGAACGACCTGGTCCTGCAGGTCGTCTCCGACGTCGTCGCGGTCGTCATCGCCGCCCTGGTCGAGGCCGGAACCAAGGGCCCCTTCGCGATCCCGTTCATCGCCGCGGACGTCGCGATCCTCATTGCCAGCTACGTCATGCGCCTCATCCAGCTCGCCACCCAGGTCGCATGGCTCATCATCGAAGGCGTCGGCCTCATGAACGCCATCAAAGAATGCTTCGAGAAGGCCATGGAGGTCCTCGAAAAGCTCGCGGGCTACAACCCGAGCCCCCCGATCGTCGTATAGGAGCACCCGTGCCGCCACTCGGACCGATCGACCCGGAGGCCATCGCGGCCTTGGCAAACGACGTCTCGTGCACCGCACAGGACACCGACGCCCTGGTCAAGGCGACCGCGGGCCCGCGCGGCCGGATCGATGAGATCACGGTCGCGCCCGAACTCCACGACGCGGGCGCCGAGACCGCCGCCCGCGAGATCCTCGCCGTCGTCACCGCCGCGCAGCGCCTCGCCGACGCCGAGTTCAACCAGCAGCTCCAGCAGCACATCGCGGCGTTCACGGCGAGCGCGGAAGGCGGCCCCTCATGAGCGACGGCAGACCCCTCGGCGGGCCCGCGGACCCGCACGCGCTCCTCCAGCGTCTGGAGGCGATGCGCGTCGAGACCGAGCAGAAGATCGCGCGGCTCGAGCAGACCAGGGCCGCCATCGCGACCGTGGAGGCGACCGCCGCCGACCCCGAAGGCACGGTCACCGTCACCGTTGGACACGACGGGTACATGAAGGCCCTGACCATCGGCCCGTCCGTCGGCCCGCAGGGCTACCGTCGACTCGGGCCCGCGATCATCGCCGCGCTCGCGGCGGCCCGCGAGCAGCTCACCGAGCAGATGAGCCCCTACCAGCCGCGCAACGGATAAGGACCCGCATGCACCCGTCGCAGATCCCGCCCGAACGGCTCGCCGAGCTCTACGGCAGGGTGGTCACCCCCGAAGAGGCCGGGCGGCACTACCGCCGCCACGGCTGGATCCTGGCCGCGGGCCTGTGGACGCTCGTCCTCATGAACCTCGCCGGGCTCATCCTGTTCCGCGCGTTCGGGTCCGCGTGAGCGCGCGGAGGGGGCTGTCCCCGCGGCAGGAGGCCTGGCTGCGCGACCCGCGCCACCCGGTCCACAACGGACTGAGGCTCCACCCGCTGCCGAACCTGATCGCCACACGGCAGGAGCACCCGGATCCGGGACGCCGCCAGCTGCGCATGTCGCTGTGGATGCTCAAGACCGTCATGTGGCCGCACCTCTCAGCGCTGCAGCGGTTCCTCATCTGGTCGGCGCTGGCGGCGCTGGTCCTGATCGTGGTCGCCGGGCCGTTCCTCATCGGCCCCATCGGGTGCGAGATCGAGGACGGCCGCAGGGTCTGCGGCCCCGAATAGCGCTCAGCGCCTGCCGCGCGCCCGCCGGAACAGCGCGGCCGGGGCCTTCACGATGCGCAGCACCGTCGACCAGACACCGTAGTACGAGACCCACCGGCGCATCACGTAGACGACCGCCCAGAGCGCGACGATCCCGGTGACCACGCTCCACCCCATCGGCGTCCACAGGCCGGCCGCCTGCCAGATGCTGATCGCGGCGCACACGCTCAACGCCGACACTGCCGCCGTCAGCGAGTCGCGGATGCGCTGCTGCCGGTCTGATTCCCACCGCTGCAGCGTCGCCTCCGACTGGTCGGCCATCACCTCGCCCAGCCCCGCCTCGAACGTCTCCAACTGCTCGTCCACGCCGCTCACCGACAAGAGGCGCCGCAGCGCGGCCGCGTTCGAAGGGGACCGCAGCAGCGACGGCGAGTGCAGCAGCGAGATCACCTGCCGCGTCTCGCTCTCGAACCCCAGCATCCGCGTCCGCGACGCCTTGATCGCCTCCAACTGCGCCGACCGGTCCGCGCCCGGCGTGTTGTACGCCGCGATGTACTCGGTGACGCTCGCCCGGTAGCTGTCCAGCTGGTGGTTCCACGCCGCGAGCGTCCCGCTCAGGCACGCCGTGAACTCCGCGACCGCCTCCAGGTCCCCCGAGATGAAGTTCGGGGCGTCGAGCGCGGCGATCACCGTAGTGTTCTCCGTGGAGATCAGCAGGTCGCCCTGGTTGCGCTGGTTCCAGATCTGACGGCTGTGGTCGTCAGCCAGCCGCACCCAGTCCCACAGGGACTCTTTGGCATCGGGCGCGGCGTGCAGCAGCACCGACGACCCCGTGAGGGCCAGCAGCCGGTGCCCGTCGCGCACCATCTCGCTGCCGCCGTTGCCCACGTGCGGCCCGAACTCGTGCTTCCGCACGCTCGCCCGCAGCACCCGAACGAGCACATGCGATCGTCCTCTATGGATCTCGATAGGCGCGGCGTGCTTGCGCCGCTTCCCTTCCGTCTCCGAGTCCGCTTCGAGCTGCACCGGCAGCTGCTTCAGCAGCAGGTCCCGGGCGAAGCGCGACAACCGGTCCCAGGTCCGGCTCGAATCCCCGCACGTCACCTCGATCTGCCCGTGCTCGCGCGCGGCCCGGAACATCGCGGCGTGCAGCTCACCCGGGTACACGTCAGTGAGCGTCCGCTCCAGCCGCAGGCAGTGCACGCCCATGGGGGAGAACCGGACCGAAGCCGACAGCTCCTCCACGGTCTCCTCATCGACCCGCAGCCGCACCTTCGGCAGCGCCATCTCCATCCCGTCGAACCGTTTGTCCGTCTCCAGGCGCGGCTCCCAGATGTCCGCGTGGTACGTGAAGTGGTCGAGGATCGCTGTGGGCCGCACCAGATCCGGCAACCCGCCCACCTCGAACGAATGCCGCAGCCGCGACGTGACCGCCTCGTAGTCCAGCCCGGTCACCCCGAACGGGAACAGGTACACGATCCGGCCCTCGTCCACCCGCATCCACCGGTTGTCCGCCTTCTGCAGCCGCTCCAGCGCCTGCCGGTGCGCGTTCAGCTTGCTCAGCTCGACCGAGGAGAACGGCCACGAGTTCGCAAGGCGCTGCAGCTCCTTGCCCATCGCGTACTTCCCCGAAGCTCCATTAGAGACCGACACGAGCGCCCGGTAGGCCCGCCGCAGCACCAGGTGGTACTCGTGCCTGACCCCGACCTCCTCCCGCACGTACCCCGCGACAGGATCGGCAAGGCCCTCGGTCTCGTCGAGCACCGCCGCGAAACCGTCCACGACCTCGTCCAGCGCCCGCTCGTACCGCAGCCGCGACCCGGTCTTCAACCGGTCCTCCAGCAGGATCTCGGCCCGCACCAGGTCGCACAGCCGCAGCGCCAGCGCCACCGACTCGTCCGGCGCGTCCTCCAGGCCCCACAGCTCCCGCACGACCGCCGCGAACCGGATCATGCACTTGGTCAAGAGGTCCACCCGGTACGTGTGGTTCCACGCCCGCACCGAACCGTGGTGCACCCAAAGGCACAGCAGCGCCCGGTCCAGACCGCTCCTGGTCCTCGCCGCCTGCGCCGCGAACTCCGCCCCCGCCAGCGCCAGGAACGTCTCCTCGAACTCCGTCCCGCCCTCGGCCCCGATCTCCGATTGCAACCCGTTCCACACGAAGCAGTCCCGCAGCGCCCGCGTGTCCACCCCGCGCTCCCGCAGCCGCGCCTCGATCCGCAGGTGCACGCCCTCGTCCCTCGCCCCCAGCGACACGTCGAACACGTCATCGTCCGGTCCGCTGCGCGCCAAGGGAACCGCCGCAGCGGCCGGGGACTCCGAGGGGGTGCTCATACCGTCACAGCCTAGGGCGGCGCCGCTAACGCACTAGCGCGCGACAGTCGTACGCAGCGGTGACGCTTCGGAGGCGAACGGTTGCCCGCCAACGGAAGAATCACAAGATTCTGCCGATTGTGGACTATTCAAGTATGCCTATTTAGATTGGGACGGAACGTCATCAGACGACTCCGAAGGAGAGATCATGCGCAAAACCTGGCTTACCCGCCTCGCGGTTTCCGGCGCGGCCGTGGCTTCGGTCGTGGGCCTGTACGCGGCTCCCGCCTCTGCGGCCACCAACAAGGTGCTCACCGACTCCCATGGCACGTTCACGTTCATCGACGACGGCGACGTGTTCAAGATCTGCGACGACAAGGCCGACGGCCACGGCGTCACCGGTCAGCTCATCCTCCGCTCGGGTGTCGACGGCAGCCGGGAAACGGTCCTCACCGTCACTGACGGCGGCGACGACGGCTGCGACAGCGCCGGATTCAACATCGGCAACTGGCACACCTACCGCATGGTCTACTGGTGGGACGGCGACAAGACCGGCACCATCCAGACCAACGAGTGGTTCAACGAGTAGACGGAACGCGAAGTCAGCCGCACCTGGCGTCGGCTGAACCGATCCCCAAGGCCCTGGCCGCTGCGCGGTCGGGGCCTTTCGTGCTCCCGAAGCCCTCAAGCATGGAATTGAACTTGTTCAAGAAGATGCTAGGCTCGGTGCAGTGAACTGAACATGTTCAGTTCACTGCGCACCCAACCCGACGAGGAATCGACTGCACCATGACAGCAGCGCCCCACCACCCCGGCCAGCCCCCCATGGACTTCCACCCCGCCGCCTACCTCTCGCAGCCGCCCCGGCGTCGCGGACCGAGCCTCGCCACCTGGCGCCTCATCGCCATGTGCTTCTTCATCTGGCCCGCAATCTTCGCCACGGCCGTCATCGGCACGTTCCTCGTGGCCGCGATCCTCTACAACGACCCGGGCGGGCCGCTCTTCTGGCCGCTCGGCTGGATCGCGTCGGGAGTCCTGTATTCGCTCGTGGTCGGCATCCCACTGGCGATCTGCGCGCACCGTCGGCACTTGGCGGTCCGGCTCATCCCGGCCGTCGCTCCGGTGGTCGGGCTCATCTCGCTCAGCACTCTCCTGGGCGCCTGGGTCATCCCGGCTGCGGCGGCCGTCGCCCTCTCTATCTTTATCGAGACGGCAGCCCGGCCCCGAACGCGCCGCAACTAGCGATGGCCGACCCGGCCGCGGAGGACGCTCGATCTTTGTTCCGCGAGCCGACCGCTTCTGGTTGAGGTCGGTGGGTCCGGTCCAATAGGGTGAGGGCATGGGTAGGTTGTTCCGGCGTGTCGTTCGCACCGCTCGTCGCTCGCGCCGTGGTACGGGCGCGTCGACCGTCCGCAGCGCGGACGGCAAGCAGTATCGAGTAGTCGCGGTCGACGACCACAAGGACACCGAGTTCGCCGACCCCCCAAGGAAATGGGGCAGGGTCGGCGTCATGGCCGCGGCCTGGGTCGTCGCTCTGTCCCTGGGAGCCTGGGTGGCCCCGGGCTTCGCAGCGAGCGGCAACCCGGAGAACGTCGACCCGCGAGACGAAGCCGCCACCGATGCGAACGGGGCCGCGCTGCGCTATCTTCGCTACGGCTCTAATGAAGATCCTGATCGAGCCAGTGCGGCGCTGTGCGAGGACGCTTCCCCTGAGCTTGCGCCCTCGGATCTCGACGCGATTCGCGACTCCTACTCCGATGACCTCGGCGGGATCACGGATATCGACCTCGACATAGGCGACCCGGTCCCGAGTTCGGACGGCATCGCGCTCGCGAGCACGGTCTTCTATATCTACAAGGGCAACCAGCGCAGCGAAGACTTCATTGTCACCGTCCAGGAAACGGATGGAACCTACTGCGTTTCGAACGCGGTTCAGGTCGAGGACGAGGAACCCAGTCCGGGGGAGAGCACGGGTGAGGCCGTTGACCCCAAGACTCTTGCCACCGAATTCATGCGGTCGATGGTCGTCGATCGCGAGCCGCAGGTCGCCAGCGGCTTTCAATGCGACTCTTATACGGGCACAACGCCTGTGGAGCTGGATGCGGCGATCACCGAGTGGTCGACGACGAACGGCGAAGCCACCGCTTTCCTCAACGGGCTCGAGCAGAATGAGTCCTCAGAGACCTCGATCACGACCTTCGACGTCGAAGTGAAGCTGAAGAGCGGCGCGATCGAGGAAGACTTCGCATTTACTGTTGGGGTTCAAGGAGATTGCGTTGCCTCGCTCGCGGGAGGAGATGGACTCCTCTGAATGTCTCAGAAGGTAGGTCCACTTGAGACTTCGCGACACGCCGGAAGTGGCGGTTGACAAACGGGGGAAGTTCGCTCACCATTTGGTCAGCGCGTCCCCGCACTTCCGGTTGATCCGCGTGTGCGAGGTCTAGCTACTAACTGAACATGGCAGTGATTCGACTGCCGCCCGGTGGCCCACTAGTCGCCAAACAAGTACCACCGGGCGGCCCCTTAAACCAGAGGAGCAAGCTCCCTTGGCAACTACGACCATACTCGATTTCGGGCTGCCCGCAAACAGCCATTCCGGGGCGAACCAGAACCGTCGACCGGGCGTTCCCGCATACCTTGAGCAGGTGGTTTACGCCGCCGCAGTCGACCCGAACTCACCCGGCGCGTACCGCTACGACCCCGATTCCTCCGACCCGACCATCCCCGAATCGGACCCGCGATCCCCGCGCTACGAGCCCCCGCATCTGCGGCACCGGCCCGGCGACACGTGGATCATCGACCGCGACCGCCCGCACGATCCGCTCGACCCCGGCCCGTTCGGGTCGCCGGAGTGGTGTCCCGACAACAGAACCGGCCGCCACCGCCGAGGCGAACTGCCCGACGCATCCCCTGAACCCGAACCCGTGCAACCCCGATCCGAGCGCGCGAACCGACCGTCACCCGGCCCCACCCCCGAAGGGGCCGAAGGGCGTCGCCCGACTCCCGGGCGCAGCGGCAACGAGCCGCCCGAGCCGCCGGTGCGTCACCGCCGCCGGTTCTGGGAGGACGACAACGAAGACCGCTACGACTTCGGCAAGCTCCGCGAGGATGCCTGGACCCGCTTCCTGGTCGGCTCGCAGGAGCTGTACCACGCACACTTCATCGCTACGACCACCTTCGGTGACCGCTGGTTCCAATTCTGGGTTGCCCTGCGGGCCTTCCTCTTCCGAGTGCTCGGGATCGACAGGGCGGAGGAGTTCACGGTCATCGAAAGCCCGACCGTGCCGCTCCGAACTGTGGCCGCTCCGGCCAAGGCGTCAACGCGCCCGCTGCTGGCTGGAGTGCCCTTCCAAGGGCCGCAACGAACCAACCCCATCAGCCCTTACCTGGGCAACTGGGAGCGACATTTCGATGAGCGCCAAGCGTTCCGCGAGGCGGTGGTGCTGTGAGCTACGAGTTCGTTGAACCGCGACACGCGGGCGCGGTCGAAGAGGATCTGGACGGCCTGCATTTCGCGGCCGTCATCGGCGGGCGGAGACTCTACTTCGCGGCATTCCCTTCCCAAGCGCGCTTTCGCATCACAATGGCGCGGGCATGGGAGCTGAAGACCGAACCGCTCGGATCGGTGATCCGGCTCGACACCGACGAGCCGGGCCTGAGGGTCTGCGCCCCAATGGAAGTGGAGTGGGCCAACAAGCACGCGGAGAAAATTATCGCCGAAGCCGTGTCGGTCTGGAAATCCATCGCGAGCGGCTGCGAAGCTTGAGCGGGGAATTAGAGGCAGGTCGGCGCACCGCGGTGGGGCAGTGCGCCGACCTTTTCATTATCCAAGTCTTCAAAGTCCGAGTTGCACCGGTCCTTGCCGCCCAACGGCTCTAGGGCTTCGTCATCCCGCGTCGCCCGGATGCTCCTCCACCTCGACGGTGCTGCCGCCCTCCTGGAACTGGGGCGGGCATTCGGTCGTGGCGGCGGCATCGAGGTACTGCTGAATCTCCGCGACTCGCGAGTCAAGGTAAGTGCCCCGGTAGACGGCCGGTGAAAGGTCTTCTCGCCGTGGAACTTCCAGTAGCACGCGATCGTCGGCTTGGAGGGCGCTCGCAGGATCGGACACCCCCGGGTCAGGCATCTCCAACTCCACGAGGCCCAGGGCATCACCCGGTTTGAGCGGCTGTTCCACCTCGAACTTCACGATGACGCGGTCATCGGCATCGGCCGGCTCGACCGAGACGATCGTGCCGACCGCAATGAACTGCGAGCAGGCGATGTTCTCAGCTTCGTTGAGGCTGTGGACAAACGGCTGCTCGCTGTCGTCACCCCCGTTGAAGTCGACCGTGAAGAGGATGAACCCGCCGAAGGCCATGAAGACGGCCGCGAGCGCCAGTCCGGCGATCAATCCGCCGGATGGTCGCTTTCGAGTGCCTGCACCGGCTTCGTTTCCGATCAAGTTGACCGCTCGACGCAGATCCGACTCGGTCGGTTCCGACTTCTTGTCCGTCATCGGATCTCCTCCGTGTTGAAGCCATTCCGAAGTGCGGTGACGGCCGAGTTCAATCGGCTTTTCACCGTACCTTCAGGGATCTCAAGCAGCGTCGCGATGTCCCGGACCGGCAGATCGACATAAAACCGCAAGGCCACCACCTGCCGTTGGAGGTCCGTCAGGAGGTCCAGGCGGGCAGCGACCGCCAGAGCGAGATCGCGCTCCTCCTGCGGGTGGGCCGGTGGTCGCTCGGCCCATCGGGCGGCCAGCCGATCCCGGAGTCCGTTGTCTCGGTTCCGGGAGCGATGCCAGTCAGCCGCTACTCGGGAGGCGACGACCGAACTCCAGGCACCGTGGTTTCTGATTGATTCGGCTGCTTGCCCCGAACTGGCTTGCAGGAGTTTCAGGCGAACTTCCTGGAGCGCGTCATCGAGATCGTCCCAAGGCACGCCGCCGAGGGCGAGCACCGCGCGAACGCGCGAAACGTCCTGCTGGTCGGTGAGGAGCGAGGTGCCGCGATCGGCCTTCTTCGCGCTGCGTGGTCTTGCCATGGCGGTCTCCTCCTCACTGTCGATACCTATGACGGGGAAGTCGGTCAAAACGTTCGGGGCTAGGCCCAATTGTTTTCCGCGCTTGGGGCAGCCGGTCTCCAAATCCGGCACCGGCTGCCCCAAGCGCAGCTACTTCAACTGAAGGTCAGCCACAGTCGGAGGTCGCAGCGAGCGCGTCGATCTGAGCTTCAGTCGCCACAGGTGTGGCGGCTTCAAGCTCGCTGACCAAGGCATCGGCTGTCTGACCGGCGACCTGTTCTTCTAGTCCGAGGGCGGTCTCCTCAGCTGCGGCAGCCGCGAATTGCTCTGCGCTCTGGATTTCGCCCTCCAGCTCGCCGTTGCCGAGCGTGGCGTCGTCGAAGGGGATCTCAGATCCTTCGCCGAGGCCGCGCCACTGGGCGGGTTCGGATTCGCCGTCTTCGCAGCGCTCCACCTCCCAGCGGATCGCCATGACATAGGTGTGGCCGACCTCGACTCGCGGCCGCTCGTGCAGCGCCATTTCCAGCGGTGCGGCGGTGTCGCCCTCGACGAACTGTGCGCCGATCGCGGTGTACTCCCAGGTGGCCGGTGCTTCCATGAGGGCGCCCTCGCGCGACCAGAGCACCTCGGAGACTTCGAGCGTCACGGTGCGGCCGATGAGGCCTTCGCCGCGATCGAGTTCAATCTGTGTCGGAGGGACTGCAGTTTCGGCGACCGCGTTCACCACGACCACATGGTCGGCGTAGGTCACCCAGTCAGCGGCGGTCTCACTCGGCAGGTGGTCGGCGCCTTCGACCATCACGACGCCGGGTTCGGGAAGGACCGTCTCGGGAGGTCCCGGGGCGGCGAGCCCGGCGATCGCGAGTCCGACGGCTCCTGCTGTGACCATTACCGTTCCAGCGGAGACGATAAGGGGAATTCGCTTCATTGTCGTCTCCCTAGTACTCGTTGTTGATGTTCTCTTTGTTGTTGGCTCCAAGTGCGGTGCTGGAGCCGACTGGAGTCTGCATGCAACCCAACTGGCTGTCGGTGTTGGATCTGATCGGCGAGGAGACGTTTCCGTGGACGAGGCCGACCGCATGGCCGGTCTCATGGCAGGCCAGGCCGCGTGTGTAAGAGCCGGCGCCGCGGATCCGCACGAACTGCTGGTCGCATTCGTCGAGGTTCACGGCGTTGTTGCACCATGTCATGCCGTCAAGCCCGGAAGGGATGGCTTCAGAGCCCTCTTGGTAGATGATGTCGGTCTCGGCGCTTCCGGAGAACGAGGGCGTGGAGTCGTATGACACCGAGAGATCGGTCGGGTTGTAATCCGAGGACATCGTCTCGCGGACGTCGTCCTTGTCCGGCGTCTCGAGTTCGAAGTCGCCGCCGCTGTCCATGTAGTAGGTGAGGGTGGCGTTGTCGGTGCGGCAGGTGGACTGTCGGGCGTTGGGTTCTTCAGAGAAGCACCCGGAGTTGGCGTACTGAGTCGGGTACATGTTGTCTGTGTAAGCGGCCCAAGCGATCCCGGCGGTAGCCGCCAGGACCACGAGCACCACGGCGCAGAATCCGACGATTCTCGCGGCCGTCTTGTCTTCGAACGCTGTCAACAACGAGTTCTCCTGTCTCTTCGAGGAGTCGGGCCGCGTATGCATGCGGCCCGATGGGGGTATTGGAGATGGGAATCGAGGGCAGGCACGATGAACACCGCCTGCCAGGCGCGAGGCAAACGGCAGGTGGTCAGAGGTTTCGTACTTGTGGGGTACGGGGGTGTAGGGGAGCGGTTTCACTGCGCCGGAACGTATTCCGGCCCCGAGAGGAACGCAGGCTATTGAGCGAAATGGATTGTCGCAACGCTAACAGCGCGTGAACGCGCTGTCAATCACGATCCGTTTCTGAACGATGCCAACCTGCGATCGTCGTACACGGCCTCTTGACTATTCGAGGGGGGCGCCCATCTGGTTCATGAAGTCGATCGGGTCGACTGCGCCAGCGGGGGAGCGGTCGGCGTTCAGGTGCGTCTCGAAGTGGAGGTGCGGGCCGCTCGATCTGCCCGAAGAGCCGACATAGCCGAGGATCTGACCGGCCTGGACCACGTCGCCCTCCTTCACCAGCGGCGCTGATCCCATGTGGCAGTAGCGGGTCAGGTAGTCACCGGCGTGCACGATGTTGACGTACCAGCCGCACCCGGCTACCTCCGGAGACCCGTCCTGGTTGCAGGAGTAGGGCGCGCCGTAGAGGCTCGCGTTGCATTCGGAGGTGATCACGGTGCCCGCCGCAGCGGCCACGATCGTGGCGCCGCGCGGCGCGCCGATGTCGACGCCGTTGTGGGTCGGCCGCTCGGCGGTCCTGAAGCCCGAGTTGATCGGGCCTTCAACGGGAATCATCCAGCCCGAGGCGGAGAGTTCGCCCGGCTGCGTGCAGGTGCCGAGCTGCGTCGAGACGGCTGCAACACGCCCGCCGCCGCCGGTCAGGGTGTTGACGATCTCGGTGGCTTTCGGCTCGTGCTTGGCGTACGCATCGGGGAAAGCGGAGATCTGGACGCGCTGGGCCGCAACGGTGAGCGGCAGCGTCTCCCAGTTGTCGATGGTCACGAGCTTGTTGTAGAACTTCGTCGACGAATAGACCGGGTCGGTGACCTGTTCCGGTGTGCCCCAACCCGAAGACGGTCGCTGCTGGAACAGGCCCAGGGAGTCGTGGTCGTTCTGGTCGCCTAGGTGGCCGAGGTTCGTGAGCCGCGATTCCTGCATCGCGGTCGCGACCGCGATGATCCAGCCCCGGGCCGGGATCTCGAGATCCTGCCCGACGGAGATGATGATCGCGGCGTTCTTGACCTGCTCGGCGCTGTACGGGTCGATCGCAGGGAACTCGGCGTTCGGGTCGACCGTGGAGTTCGTGCCGCAGCCCGCGAGGGTCACGGTCCCGTCCTCGCCGTTCGACTGGTCGGACAGCAATTGCACGATCGAGACGACCGCACCGAGGCAGCAGACGGTGAGGACCGTGAGGGTCCACAGCAACGGCCGCAGCTTCTTGGGCACCTTGGGGGGCTTGGGGTCCGCCGAGCGTTCCTTCGCGGTCGCGTCGTCGTGGTCGATGCTGCTCATGACTGCTCCCAGTCGATAGCCGAGACCAGCCAGTCGAGGTCGGTCCAGTCGTTGGAGCCTTCAGTCATGGTGAGGATCAGCGTGCCCGTGTCCATCGGGATGTTGACCTCTGCGCCGTCCGGGACCGGTTCACCGGTGATGTCCTTGGCGGGCACCGAGACCGGGTCGACGCCCTGCATCAACTCGGCCTGGTTGTCGGTGAGGAACGGCGCGATCGAGCCGTACCAGCTGCTGGTGCCGTAGCCGTCCGGGTTGAGCCAGGCCTGGGCGAACTCGACCGAGCGGTCGATCGCTTCCTGCGGTAGTTCCTCTTCCGGGTAGCAGTCGTCGCCTTCGCAGTTCTCGGTCGCGAGGCCGTCGTCTTCAGTGAAGGCCTCGGAACTCGCTTCCGAGCTCGAGCCTCCGCTGCTGGAATCGGTTCCGTCGAGCGGGGTCTGGCGCCGCTGCGAGGCCAGGGCGATCACGCCCAGCACGAGGACCAGGATGATGACTACGATCCCATAGCGGGAGAAGATGATCCGGAGGGCTCGGTTCATCGGTCACTCTTTTCTCGAAGGCCGGTAGACCTCTCCACCACCGGAGCTTCCGCCACCACTTGACGTAGTGCCGCCGGTGCCGGCCGGTTGGTCGGCTCCCGTCTTCTGCTCGGGCAGGGTGTCAGAGCCGCTGCGCGGGGTGCGCACGGAATCGGCGACCTCTTCGGGCCGTGCGTCGTCGCGGCGGCGCGAAGTCCGTTCGCGCTCGCGTTCACGTTCGGCTTCTCGCTCGGTCTCGGTGGTGCGCCTGCCGAGGAGGGAGTCGGCCACGCCGCCGCCCGCGACGAGCCCGGCGATGCGTCGGCCGGGGCGTAGGAGCAGCCAGGCGGCGACGCCAAGGAGGCCAATGAGGACGACCTGAAGCCATACGGGCATTGCGGTGCCGAGGATTCGACTCGAAGCCCAGATGTAGATCACCGCTGCGAGCGAGAAGATCGCAACGTTGATGATCGCGCCGAGGACCGTGTTGACCAGGCGTTTGAACGGCCCACCGGCAGGGCGCAGGAGCGCGATCGTGCCGATGATCGGCAGGGCCACGATCGCGAACCGCACGATCATGAACCCCAGGATGATCAGGATCGAGGCCGTGAGGTCGAAGAGCGTGAAGAAGATCGCGGTCAGCAGAGCGAGGAAACCGGTGCCGGTGCGTTCCCAGGCGCGCTGGCCGCTGATGTTCGCGTAGGCCTCGGGGTCCTCGGTCTGGATCTGGGCGACCAGGTTCCGCCAGTTCTCCTGCTTCTCCTCGATGAGGTCGTTGCGGTAGGTCGGGGAGTCGTCCGCTTCCTCGGCCTCCTGCCAGGAGAACGCCGTAGCGGCAAAGAGCGCCGGACCGTACTTGTAGGCGGCGTTGGACTCGGTGACGATCGGGTTGCCGTCGGCGTCCTCGACGGGTTTGCCGTCGCGCTCTTGGAAAGTGACCTCTTCGCTCTGGCCGAGCATGGTCCGCAGCCAGTTCTGGTAGAGCACCTGACCGGCGACAGTGTCGGAGGCGACCACCGAGGCGTTGCGGGTGTCTATGCAGAAGTTCTCGCCGTTGAGCTCCTTGAGCTCGTCATAGCGTTCCTGGGTCATCCCGTTTTCACGGATGCAGCCTTCGACCTGGTCGTCGTTGATGAGCACCGTGCTGAGGTTCATGCCGATAGTCAGCGCCTGGTCGGTGTACTCGGCGGCCTTGACCGGCCAGCGCACCACTGCGGTGACGAGCACGAGGATGAGCACGGCCCAGGCCACCGTGGTGACCGCGTTGTTCATGTCGGCCTGCTTTGAGCGCCAAAGCAGGTAGAGGCCGATGAGACCGACCGTGACCGCACCGAAGACGGTGAAGATCTGGCGGTACAGGAGCTCGGTGCCCTGCTCCATGAACTCGTTGGACCAGCCCCACATGTTGTCGGGCTCCCATGCGGCCTGGCGCATCGAGTTCGCCGCGCCGACCGTGGCGATCGTCAGGTTGAACTCCATGTTCGCCAAGGCGTTCGCGGTGTCGGCGCCGTTGGGGATGGCGACCGTGTCTACACAGCCGCCGCCGATCGAGGCTTCTTGGGAGCCGTACATCGGGAGCTGGTAACCGGCGTAGCCGTAGCGGCTGTAGTTGCCGATGCCCTCGCTCTTGTCGAGGTCGCTCGGGTCGGCGAACCAGCCCGCCATGCCCGAGTCGGGCGAGGCCGGTTGGGGCGCGGCCTCGCAGGGAAGCTCTTGGCCCTTGGGCAGCTGCTCGACGCACTGGGACCACGCGGTGTGCCACTCGTAGTCCGTGCACCCCTCCGCCTCTGCCTGCGCCCCAGCCATTCCCGGCGTGAAAACCAGGGCACCGGCCGCCGCCGTCAAGGCGAGCAGGATGCGGCCGAGGCGTCCGGCCGCGCGCTTGGCGAGGCCGGGTCGTCGGTGCTGGTGTTTCGGATGTGCAAGGTCGTGATCGGCGGAGGGGTCGGTCACTTCGCCTCCCCGGGCGTGGTGTTCAGGTACTCGAGCAGGTTGCGGACCCAGCTGAAGTCGGCGCGGATGCGCTGGACGCGTCCGTCGACGTCGCGCATGACGAACTCGCGGTAGGAGAGCTTCTGCGTCTCGGCGGCGTCCACTTCAGACAGTGAGGCGAGGACGCTCTCGTACCCGACCCCCGTGGGCACGCGCAGCAGCTTCAGCGCCTCCTCGGCGACCTCGCGGTCCTCGGCGATGCGGCCGACGAAGACCGTGGAGACGAGGTTCTGCACGTCGAGCCCGAGGATGTCCTTCGGGTTCTGGCTCGCCACCAGCGCCGCGAGGTTCCATTTACGGGAGTCGCGGGCGAGGCGGACCAGGAACGAGCGGCCGGACTTCCAGCCCTCCATGAAGTGCGCCTCGTCGAGGCCGACGAGCTTGCGGCGGTGCATGTCCCCGCCGTACGCGCGGCGCACGGCGAGGCGGTGCGCGGTGTGGAGCATCGGCAGCGCCAGGGCCTCTTCAGCGCTCCAGTACTCGCGCTCGATCCCGAGGTCGGGCAGGCGCAGGCCGGACATCGTGATGACCGTGAGCGCGGTGTCGTCCTCCAGGACGCCCTTGTCGGGGTTGCCGAAGAACAGCTTCGCGAGCGGCATCTCGGCGGTGTCGAGCAGGAGCGCGGCGAGTTCGGCGCCGTCGCCGGTGACGTGGTCCTCGGCGTCCTGCAGGGTCTCGACGATGTCCTCGATCGTCGAGTCCTCCTCGGCCGGGACGTGCCGGGCCGCGTGGCGCAGGAGGCGGGCCGTGCTCGCCTCGCGCTGGATCTGCGGCGGCAGGAGCATCGCGCAGATGTCCTGCACGAGCATGCGCCTTTCGCTGCGGGCGTTGGAGACCGCGATGTCGTAGTCGCGCTGGCCGTCGGGCGAGTCGTCGAAGTGCTCGCGCCTGGGCGAGGGGATGAGCGCGTACGGCGCGAGCGTCCCGTACTCCGAACCCGTGAGGTTGAGGACCCGCGAGTACGGCTTGAGCTCGGGCATCTCGCACAGCCGCGCGAGCGGACCGGACGGGTCCAGGAGCGTGACCTGGACGCCGCGGCGGGCCGCGAGGTAGCCGATCGCGCCCATGAGCGTGGATTTGCCGCCGCCGGGTTCGGCGACGAAGACCGAGAGGCCGGACTTCTCGCGGACCTCGGTGGCGAAGTGCATGTCGAGGAAGACCGGGCGGCGGCACGTGCCCGCTGTGCGGCCGATGAGGTCCCCGCGCTGGTCGCCCACAGTGGACGCCGCTTGCGGGAGCGCGGCCGCGAAGAGCTTCACGGGCATGCGCCGCACGTACCCGGTCTGCGCGACCGGTTCGCCGGGGATGAACTCGCGGGCGAGCCAGTCCTGGTTCTTCGGGTGCTGGAGGCTGATGCGCATGTCCCGCTGGTACATCTGCATGAGCGTGCGGGCGCGCTCCAGGCACTCTTCCTTGGTGTCCGCGGTGACGGCGATGCGGTGCCAGCCGTGGGCGCGCGCGGCGTCGATCGGCAGGCCGGTGGTCATCTCGTCGCCGACGCCGAGGGCGCGTTCGGCGAGGCGCTGGAGCTCCGGCGGGGCGTCCATCGCGTGCTCGTCGTAGTCGCGCTGCTGGCTGCGGATGAGGCGCAGGCGGTGGTCGAGGTCGCGGAAGGCCTCGCCGGGGCCGAGGATGTCGATGCGGCTGGAGATCTCGACGGGCCACGGGCAGCGCTCGTGGAAGTGCAGCCACGGCTCGTGGCGCTGGGGGATCTCCAGCTCCTCCATGCGGCCGACGGTGAGGACCGCGGTGTGCTTCTCCTCGCCGGTGAGCCGGTTGACGAGCTTCACCGTGGAGCCGTACGGGCTGCGGTAGCGCTCGATCGACTCGGTGAGGGCCAGGACGTCGCCGGACTCCCACTCGCCGTTCGAGCCAGAGAGCAGGCGCGGCGGGGCCATGCCGAGGGCCACCGAGCGGTAGACGAGCCATTCGAGCTCGGCGGTGGTGGCGCGGCGGGCGCGGACGCCGAAGGAGCCGAGGACCTCGTCGAACTGGAGGCTGCGCTTCTCGATCTTCTCGCGCTCGGAGAGCTTGGTGCCGCGGCCGAACATGCGGCCGACCTTCTCGCCCAGCTGGTCGAGGGCGCCGCGGCGGCTGAAGGTGATGCCGAGGAACGTCTCGCCCTCGGCGTGCGAGAGCTGCTGCAGGTGGCGCTGGGCGGCCACGAGGTGGTCGGCCCAGCTAGTGCCGCCGGGGACGGTGCGCAGCGGGCGGGCGGTGTACTGGTCGACGGTGCGGGCCCACTGGTCGGCCGGGAACGGCCGGGTGGTGCGGCGCAGGTGGACGCGCATGCCCGCGAGTCCGGCGAACTGCTCGGCGATGGCGACGATGAGCGCCTCGCGTTCGAGGTCGGGCCGGAAGGACCAGCGCACGCCGGGCAGCTTGTACCAGGCGGTGACCGAGGCGGGCGTGAACGTGGCGTGCCCGGCGATCTCGGTGAGGCTCAGCTCGCGGAGCGGCTGCTTCTCCTTGTCGCGCGGCAGCGGCTTGACGCGGGTCGGCTTGTGGTCGGCGGTGTCGAGCAGCGCGGCCTCGGCGCGGGCCTGCTTGACCGGGACGAGGTCCTGGCCCGGCACCCTTTGTGCACCCTTTTGTTCAGCTGCTGTACGACCTGTGGAAACATTCCCGCGCCGCTGGTCAACAGCCTGTGGATAACTCTGCCCCTGCTGTGGATAACTTCCGTTGTGCTGTGGATAACCCTGTGGATTTCCGCTGGTGGGAGCCTGTGGGTACCGCTGTTGATATCCCTGTGGATAACTCCCCGGATTCTGTGGATAACCCTGGGGATAACCCTGTGGACGACCGGCCGCGGGCGGCGTCATCGACGCAGGTGGCGAGGCGTGTCGCATCGGGTCTACTGGGGACGGTGTGGCGGCCGGGCCCGGCTGCGTAGGACCCTGCACGGGCGGGCTCGCCGAGCGGTGCGCCTTCACTGGCTCAGCCTTGAAGACTGCGTCAGCCAAGGCCGTGGCGTCGTCGCCGAGATCGCCGGACCGCTCCCGGTCCCGCACGGGCGCGGGCGGCCGGGGGGCGGAGAACTTGGCGACGGGCTGTCGGCGATCCTCGCCGCTCATAGGCGCTCCTCAGTTCGGACGGGCTCCACGAGTGTGGGCCGCAAGCGGATCGAACGGGTCGTGAACGCCGGTATCCGCTTCTCGTCGCCGGCGTCGCGCGTGTGCTTCCAGTCGGTGAGCAGCGTGCGGACGACGGTCGTCGCGGGGCGGTCGGAGTCGACGTAGCGGAAGATCAGCGAGGTGGCGACGAGGGCGAGGGAGATCTCGATGGCGGGGAAGAGGTCCACGTCGCCGGTGAAGGCCCAGCGGAGCAGCATGAACAGCGCGAGCAGCGCGGCGAAGGCCCCGTACTGCCCGTAGGGGAGGTGGACGGGGAGGGTGTACCCGGGAGGGCCGAGGTACAGCAGCCGGGCACGGTAGATGTCGTCGTCGGTGCGCAAGCGCATGGGCGTCCTCCGTCCGGCCTTACTTCAGGGGCAATGTGGGGGCTCTTAATCCTCGGAGCTGAAGAGGACGTCGACCAGGCCGCTGCCGACGGCCACCAGGACCACGGCTCCGGCGATGAAGGCGATGCCGATGATCGCGATCGTGGAGGAGGTGAGCACGCGGCTGACCTCGCCCTTGTTGGAGCGCGCGATGAAGATGAGTCCGAGGATCGCCAGGAGGATCGGGGCGATCTTCGACAGGAAGAACCCGATGATCCCCTGCGTATTGATCTCGGCGCCGGCCTGGGCGTGCGCGGCAACCGTCCAGAGTGTCTCGCTCATCATCGTCAGTCCCATCCTTCCGTCACAGGAGTCACTACAGTCTCACGTAACGCAATTTTCACTCATGTTTCTTGTCTCCCAACCCATTGCGGGGTCTGCCCTCATCATATGCCGCAGCCCTGACAGAACGCACCGTCGTCCTGCCGATGAGCGACTGCAAGCGCTGCCAGAAGACAGTGAATCCGATTCGCGGGGGAAAGGCAATCCGATGGACGCGATCACTCCGTGTCGGCAATCCGACACTAAACTCGGGGAGGCCGGTGTCCTACGCTCGGAGACGCCCCGGCACCGCACAATAGAGCCCGACGACGCGGCACCGTCCAGCACAACTGCATCCAGCCCACACCGCCGGCCACCAGGCCGAGCACCGACCTCGCGGAGACCATCATGGACTACATCGACGACATCGCCGGGCGGCTGACCGCCGCAGCGATCGCCTTCGCCGTCGCCGGTCTCGCCGTCGCCGCCCTCTCGGCCGCCGCCCTCGGCGGCGTCCGGGCCTCAGAGAAGTGGCCGTCTGCGCCCGTCCCGCGCTTCGGCCGCCCCGTCGTCATGACCGGCGCCCTGTTCGGCCTGGTCGTGTTCGCCCTCGCCGCCGCGCTGTTCTCCCTGGCGCAGTTCGGCACCGGGCTCAACGCGAACCTGCGCGTGCTCCTCGCCGTCGGCGTCGACCTCGCCGCCCTCGCGCTCGGGCTGTGGCTGGTGAGCTACGTTGCGGGGAACGTCGAGATGCGAACGCTCATCAACGTTCCCGACCAGCCGGTGAACCCGCCGCCGATCCCGGTGTCGGGCGACCCGACCCGCTACCAGATGCCGGACTACACGGAGACCCCCATGGAACCCGAGCCCCAGGACTACCCGCACGCACCCGAACCGCGCCACCCCGGCTACGAACCGCAATCGCCGTACGCGCCCGACACGACCGCCACGGGCAGCCTCCCGTCGGCGCGCTCCAAAGTGCCGACCATCCCCACCGACACCCGGCCCGGCTGGGTCTTCCAGGACCGCGGCACCGGCGCGTACTACGCCGCCGTCGCCCAGAGCCGCGGCGGCATCAGCCTCCTCGCCCTCGACGACTTCACCGTCGCCCGCACGGCCTCGCTCGTCGGCCCGCTCGAACTCGTCGGCTCCGTCGAAGCGACCGTGTGGCCCTTGGAGAACGGCGAGAACGGCCGCACGGAGGCCGAAGCCGAACGCTGAGTCAGCGCGTGGTCGGGTCGTCCATGATGCGGCTGTACAGCTCCGCGCACGCCTCGTCCTCGGTCGCGAAGACCTCCTCCGAGGACCGCTCGCCGCGCTGCGAGTAGTAGACGGCCCAGCCGTCCTCCCGCTGCTCCAGCGTGTGGTTCTCGTTCGGCAGCCCGCCTTCGAGCCAGTACATGTCCTCGCGGACGCCCTCCGCTTCGAGCAGCCGGGCGAGCTCGTCCCGCTTCACCGAGCGGCCTCAGGGAAGGCGGTTGAAGGAGCCGAAGTCGTTCTCGCTCGGCGCCGGCACCCGGAGCTCCCACGCGCTCCCGTCACGGCTGACGAGCGCATGCGTCGAGCCGAACGCGGTCAAGTCGGCGTCGAGGTCCTCGGGCACGACCTCGGCCGCCGCCATCGCCCGCTCCAGCCAGGTCAGGAACCGCAGGAACCGGCCCCAGCTGCGGAAGTCACCGACCGGCCGCAGGCCGCCGACCACGTGCCAGTCGGTCGACTGCGCGCCGACCTCCTTGAGCTTGAACAGGCCGCCCCTGGCTGGAGGTTCGGGCTCCTCCAGGCACCACACCGCGCCGTCGCCGCCCTCGAAGTAGTAGATGTCGACGAATGCGGCCTCACCGCCCGCGCCGACCACCGGGCGCAGCGACCCCGCTTCGACGAGCCGGTCCACCGCCCGCAGCGTGGCGCGGTAGTCCTCCCAGCCGCGGAAGCCGTTCACCGGATCGAGTTCGGAAGTCATGCTGTCGGCCTCTCCTTCACTAGCTCAGCGGCCCGAGCGAGGTGACCCATCCCGGCTGGATGTCCCTGGTCGTGAACATTACTTGGTTGCCTCCCCCGCCCAGGGTCAGTCCTGAGCCGTCCGTCGCGGTCTGCGGCGCGGCCCTGCCCTCGAAGAACGTGACGCCCTTGGGAAGCCGGACCATCGACAGCTCGTCCTGCGTGCCGCCCCATTCGGGCAGGATCGCGAGGTCCTCAGTGGCCTGGGCGCTGGACGTCGGGCGGTTGCGGGTCCAGAAACCGCCGATCTGGCCGGCCGATCCGCCGTGCGCGCGGTAGAGCACCGTGCTGTCGTCGGTGGTCGTGACCTTCTTGTAGTCGCCGTTCAAGAACGTCGCGGCCTGGCTCGGACGCGGATCCGGGACCTTGTCCGGCGGGGTGATCGGCGGACTCGGCGGAGGCGGCGGGGCGCTCGGGGCGGCGGGGGGCGCCGCTGGCGGTCCGGAGCCGGTCGGTTTGCGCGCGCTGCTCTTGGGCAGGCTCGATGAGTGCTTGCTGGTCGTCAACAGGGGTCCTTCCGCGGGGGTTCCGGAAGCTTCCCCTGCAATGTAGAGGACCCGTGCCAAATGCGGAAGCACCGGAGATACCCCGTTTTTCGGCGGCCGACGCGGAGCGCGCGTGTGTTAATTTGAGGCTGAGCACCGCTACCCCCACGGAGGCTTGCCATGTTCGGACTCGTGCAGGTCGAGAGCCAGTCGATACGCAGCGCCTCGACCCAGATGAAGCAGTATGCGTCCCAAGCGAAGAGCCTCCCGCAGAGCGCGGTCCAGGCCGCGCAGCGGGCCGAGAGCGCCAACCGCGGGTTCATGTGCGCCGACGGCGCGAAGGACTTCGCCGACGACCTCGAAGAGGACATGCAGGACCTCCACGACCACTGGGAGGACACCGCCGAGGTCCTCGACGACATCGCCGACCACTGGGACCGGGCCGACGAGGACGCCGCAGGCGACTTCAAACCCATCGAGTCCGACCTCAACGGCTTCAAAGTCCCCACGATCCCCGGCGGGGTGTGACCCGGTGCCCACCTTCCAGCAGTGCATCGACGCCAACCCGACCGAGCTCATGTCCCTCGGCGTCTCCATCGGCTCCGCCGCCGCCCAGCTCACCCAGCTCGGCGCCTCCTACGGCCAGACCGTCGCCGGGCTCGCCGCCTCCTGGCAGGGCAAGGACTACCAGGAGCTCATTAAATGGTCCGTCGAGGTCGCCGCGTTCATCGGCCGCAGCGACGCCGCCATGCTCACCTGCGCTGGCGCCCTTGAAGGCACGGGCGCGGCCCTCATGGCCACCTGCACCGCCATGAAAGCCACCAAGCAGGCCGCCGAAGGCATCGGCTACCGGGTCCTGCCCACACCGTTCGTCATCCTCGGCCCCAGCCAGTGGTCCCAGGTCTCCTCGGCCGGGCCCGGCGCCCCGGCCGTCCTCGCCGCCTACCAGTCCGGCGCGATCGCGTTCACCACCGCGCTCGTCTCCATGTACACCGCCGTCATCGCCCAGGACACCGCCGGATACGCCGTCATCCGCACCGCCCTCGCCCTCAGCCCCTCCTAGCCAGCGCCTCTTAGGAAGTGACGATGACCGAGCCGTTCCAGTTCCAAGCCCCCGACGACTACGAGCGGCGCATCGAGGACGCCCGCGCCGCCCTCGACGTGGTGCCCCGCAACGAGAACTGGGCGAACGCCCAGCGCCTCCTCACCGACCCGCCCAGCCGCGAGGAAATCGAAGCCGCCCAACGCGAAGCCCAGAAGGCCATGGCCGCGCTCGCCGAGTTCCAGCAGGCCCGCTACACCGGCCGCGACCCCGACCAGACCACCGAGATCGTCATCGACACCGCCGGGCAGCTCCGCGAACTCGCCTTCGGCGTCGACGCCGCCCGCCTCGGCAACCACGGCCTTGCCGACGCCATCGGACTCGCCTGGGCCGACGCCGAAGACGCCCGCGCCGAAAGCCAAGGCGCGTACGCGACCCGCACCGGCGCCCTCGGCGGCGGTTCGACCCCCGCCGAGCAGGTCCTCGCCGCCATCGAGTTCGCCGTCTCCGCCCGCGAACACGAGCGCTTCGAAGCCGCCACCGACGACGGGCTCGGCAAACTCGCCGTCAACCTGCGCGGGCGCCTCACCGGCATCGTCTTCCTGAAGAACAACGTCCTCAACCTCACCGACCGGCACACCCTCGCCGAACAGCTCACCGCCGCAGTGAACCGTGCCCAAACGGCCGCCGGACAAGTCGTCGGCGAGATCGCCGCCGTCCACTACGCCCGGTTGGGATAACGGCCGCCGCGCCGGTGAGCTGCCCGAACGGCCGCGCCTACGGCCCGCGCAGCGGTGCGTCCGACGCGAGTTTGTTCGGTATTGTCAGGGTGACGTCCACCGAAGTGAGCCGCCACTGTGACCGAACCCGGCCAGATTTTCACCGACATCGATGAATATGTGACGCTGCGCCTCGACGGTGACAAGATCATCGTCGCGGTGACGGCCGCCGGTTTCCGCCAGCCCCCCAGCACCATCGCGCGCCTCGTCACCGAACTCGCCGCGCAGCTGCCCCGCCCCGGCGCCGAAGCCGACGCCGCAGTAGCCAACGGCATCAAAGCGATCGGCGAACTCCAGCAGGCCGCCGCCACCGGCGGCTACGAGGCCTTCGCCGCCATGATGCGCGGCCGCCTCGGCATCGACGGCCACACCGGCGGCGTCGGCCCCGCCGCCACCCTCAGCCGCGACCCCGAACACGACCGCGCCCTCGCCGGACACCTCGACGGCGTCCTCAAGACCATGCGCGCCGCCCAGACCGCCCGATCCAAGCCCGACCCCGACAACGCCGACCTCACCGTCCACAGCGACGAAGGCGACCTCTCCGTCACCACCAGCCCCGAACGCGCCGTCGCCCGCGTCTGGATCGAACCCGCCGCCCGCCAGCGCGGCCTCGACGGCCTCGGCCAGGCCCTCACCGACCTCATCGCCCGCGCCCGCGACGACCTGCGCCGCAACGCCGAAGCACGCGCCCGCGGCGCCCTCCCCGCCGACCTCGCCCGCAAGACCGAAGAGGCCCCCGCCGCCGCCGACCGCGCCGCCCGCACCACCGGCGACATGGCCGCACGCATCCAGGCCCTCAGCGACAGCATCCAGCGAAAGGCAGAACGATGACCCGCGTCTTCGACAGCGAATTCGTCCGCCGGCTCGGCGCCGACATCGAGGCCAACGTCGTCCCGATCCTGGAGAGCACCGACCAGTACCTCCAGGTCATGAGCGAGATCGACCGCGGCCTCTACACCACCGTCACCCTCCCCATGGCCGCCGCGTACTCCATCGCCACGTCCACCGTCGCCGAGTCCATGGCCGGAGCCGCCGAATGCTTTCGCGAGGTCAACGCCGCACTTGACGCGTGCGCGCAGGATATGGACGACACCGACGAAGCCTGCGCCACTGCGTTCGGCGCGAACGGATAGGAGCGGAGGGGGACATGTCCACGGGGCAGAGCATCATGGAGGCCGGGGAGGCGATGGCCGGCGAGTACAACGCCGTCATCAAGAGCTGCGCCATCGGCATCGCCATGCCCGCCATCTCCTTCGGGCTCTCCACGCAGGCGCTGGCCACCGTCGTCTACCTCAACCAGTGCAACCCCGGCGACATCATGAAGGGCGCCGGGGCCTGGATCGCCTTGGCGGAGAAGAACCTCGAAGCGGTCGAAGCGCTCCAGGCCGAGGTCGACAAGGTCGACGACGAGCACTGGTCCGGCGACGACGCCGAGGCGTTCAAAGCCGCTTCCGCTGACGTGAAGGCCCAGCTCACCCAGCTCGCCGTCAACGCCTACCTGGTCGGCGCGCAGCTCCTCGCGTTCGCCGTCATGCTCACCGTCTTCTGGCTCTTCCTCACCGCCGCGACCGCGATCATGGTGGTGTACTTCGGCGCCTACGCCGCCGCACTGGCCGGGGTCGTCTCCTCCATCGGCGCCCCCGCGATCATGGCCAGCGCCAACGTCACCGCCGCCGCGCTCCTCGCCACCGCGAAGAGCTTCGAGGCCACGCTCATCTCGATCTCGACCGGGTGCGCGGCGATCACCGGCGCCATGTCGATCTTCACGTTCGCGTTCCAGAAAGCCAAGGGCAACCCGGTCTCCCCGCTCGACATCGCCGGGGCGGGCCTGACCAACATGATCGAGGGCCTGCTCGTCTACGGCCTCAACGCGGCCACGATGACCTCCGGCGGGAGACACGCCACGGGCGCGATGACGAGCGGCTGGGCGTTCGCGGGCCATACGGTGCAGGCGCTCTCGGCGGTGTTCCCCACGTACAAGGGCGAAGACGAAGGGGTCGCCGGAGGCTTCGACGGCGGCGGGCCGCTGCTCGGCGCCCCCGACTCGCTGCTGAACTGGCTGTGGGAGGACAACGCCCCCGAGTCGATGAAGAACCCCGAAGACCTGGACTGGTCGTGATCGCCTCCTTCAGCCCGGTCTTCCGGGCGCCGAAGCGAGGCTGGAGCGTCGCACCGATCGGCGAACCCCGCCCGGCCGCGAACGGCGGGACCCTCGACCTGCGGCTCGGCTGGTGCGCGGGACGCTGGCTGATCACCGACCCGGCGAAGCGGCTGCAGATCGCCCTCGACCGCGAGAAGTCCGGCGATCCCGTTGCGAGCGACGGCTTCCTGCGCTCGAGCCTCGTGCCGGTCGTCCTCGTCGACGGCGAACCGGTCGCGACCGGATGGGGCCGCATCCGCCTCCCGCTCGCGGCCGGGCGACACCTCGTCGAAGTCCAGACCCAGCACTCGCGGGCCTGGCGGGCGGTCGACATCAGCGCTGGCGGCACGGCGAAGATCGACTACATCGGGATGCTCGGCGAAAGCCACCGCGCGTACGGCGACGGCGAACTGCCCCATGCCCTCCGCGAACTCACCGGATACGCGATCGGCCCGCGCGGCCGCCTGAACTACTTCCAGTACCTGCCAGCGCATGCGCGCGAGCGGCTGGGATTCCCGCTCACCCTCTTCACGCTGATCTTCCTCGGCCCGTTGGCGTTCACCCTGCTGCTGCTTGGCGTGCCGATGGCGCTCGCGATCGGCGGCTGGATCGGCATCGGGGCAGCGCTCGCCGCCGGATGGGGCATCCGGGTCGCCTGGACCTACCTGCGCGCCAACCGCCTCGGCCCTGAAGCGCCGCTCGCGGTCGGCGGCACGACCGTGCTCGACGGGGACGGGCCGGTCCCGGAACCGGGCCCCGGCGCTGGCGGCATCCTCATCGACGCGCGCTTCCTGAAGGCCGATCTCGCCTCAGCCGAGCTCGCGTTGCAGCTGCCCGAGGGCCAGCGGGTCATCACCCGCAGCCAGGGCAAGACCCTCGACGCGATCGGCGAGATCGTCCCGGTCCGGCACCGGTACGCCGTGCCGCCGCCGGAACTCCTCCTTGACGGCGTCCCGTTGGGGGCCTTCTGGACCCGCATGTGGCTGGAGATCCCGCCGGGAACCCACAGGCTCGAAGTGCGCACACCTTTGCCACCGCTCCCGGTCGAAGGCGAGGCGCACGAGCCGCACCAGGCCGCCGCTCAGATCAATCTCAGCCCAGGTGAAGTCGCTCGAATCGACCTGGCGGTGACGGTGACGGCAGTTCCCGACCCCGTTCGCCCGGTACTGCGCCTGTGGCACTGCAAGATCGAGAGGCTCGATCCGGCGAAGGCCTCCGATCCTCAGGCCGCCCCGCGCGCGGACGTCCGAGGCGGGTTGCGACGCGCGATCACCGGCCGGTACTGGGAAACCGGGGACGACGCCCCGCCCAAGCAGTGACGTGGTTCTAGCGGTTCCATCGTTGGCGTCCTGTTGCTACCGTGAAGGCAACCGGTCACCCCTGAAGGCGCGAGGTGCGTATCGATGAGCGACAACTCGATCGAGTCCTATGATGGCCTCGACGCCGCCGCCCCCGCCATGGGCGCCCCCGCGTTCGGCGATGTCGCGGCCGGCGGTGCCGCGCCGCCTCCTCCGCCCCCGCCGGACAACACCGGGATCGTCCCGCCGCCCGTCGACCCCGGGCGTCCGGCCTGCTCGAACGCCAACTGCGGCAACCCGACCGAGCACCCGGCGGAGAAGGACTGGCAGCAGCTCATGTCGGCCGTCCCCGTCGAACGCCAGCTGTACCGCTTGCGCCCCAAGGAAGCCGGGATGGCGTTCCCGACAGAATCCGACTTCCGCGCCGCCGTCGCGGCCGTGCGTCCCGAGTACGCCGACGCGCACTCGCTCGAGAAGCTCCGCAACGCGTGGACCGACAACGTGTCCGGGAAGCTCGCCGACTGGTCCGAGCAGATCAAGTCGAACCTGAACGACCTGGCAGAAGGCTGGTCCGGCACCGACTTCGACGCCTTCGAGGCGGCCTGCACCCAGACCCGCGAACTCGTCGACGACCTGATCGAGGACGTCGACGCCACCGTCGCCAACCTCCAGTCGACCGAGGAGGCCCTGTACTCGATCCAAGGCGGCGGTTCGGGCGAGATCCCTTACCCCGCACCGCAGTTCTGGATCGACGGCGACTGGCACAGCTGGGTGTCCGTGCACGTCAGGCCGGCCTGGTGGCACGGCGACTGCATCGAGTACACCTGCCAGGACGCCGAGCACGTGCTCGCCCTCGGCGGGGCCGAACCCGAGCTCGCGACCGAGGTCATCGACTACATCGACGAGCGCATCCTCCACTACATCGACTACTACGCGAGCCCGGTGAACATCGAGCGCGACGGCCTCGACCCTTCGAAGGGCCTCACTGTCGTGGAGGCCAAGGAACTCGCCGTTACCGACGCGATGGAGCACTACGGGACGCTCGTCGAATCGAGCTGGGGCGCGTACGACGCCCGCCAATCCGAATCCAATGAGGACATTCAGCAGCGCAGTATGGACACCGACGCCGAGGACCGGTCCGTCCGGACCGTGCGCAGCGACAAGGAGTACCCGGCGTCCGCCGACCCTGCGTACATGACCCTCGAGTCCCCGGCGATGGAGCAGCCCACCGGCACCGCGCAGCCCATGGCCAGTGAGGACCCCTCCCTCGACCCGCCCGCGGGCGAGACCCCCGAACCCGACCAGCCCGCCCCCGAACCCGACCCCGACCCCGACGACGAAGAGGACCCGAGCGGCGGCCTCGCCTCCGGCGGCTCCAGCACCACCCCCGGCGGCGGTTTCGGAGGCGGAGGTGGCTTCGGCGGCGGCGCCGCACCCTCAACCGCTGCAACAGGTTCCGCTGGCGCCTACGGCAGCTCGATGGGAGGCGCAGCCCTCGGGACAGCAGCGGCCGGAGCCGCCGCTGCCGCACAGGCCGGCCCCCGCTCCTCGACGTCCATGATGGGCGGAGGCGGCGGTGCCGGGGCCGGGCGCGGCATGGGCGGGGACGACAAGGAGCGCGAACCCGACGTCGACCTGGTCGAGGACGAGAACATGTGGGGCTTCGTCAACGAAGACGACGACCCCTACGCGTAGAGAAGGAACCCTGACATGTCCACGCGCGCATTCGATCCCGCCGCCCTCGAACGCTACCGGCAGTTCCTCGCCGAACGCCTCGAAGAGCTCGAGAACGAGATCATCCCGTCCCTCTCCGAAGGCGACCTGAAGAAAGCCCCCGCTTTCGGCACCGCCCCCGGCGCCGCCGAGAACGCCGCCCTCGAATACGCCGACTTCCACGCCACCACCTGGCGAAACCTCCAATACCTCCGCGGCACCCTCCACGGCCTCATCAGCGGCCTCCAAACCGCAATCGACACCGGCGGCACCGTCGACCAGCAGATCGCCACCGACATGACTCGCCTAACCGAAGGCGACGACCTCTACGCCTGACGCCTGGCGTGACTGGGGTGCAAGCCTTCCTCCATTGCAAGCATTGCTCACCTATAGTCAGTGGCTGAATCTTCTAGAGGGCCTACCTCCTGAAGCCTCAGGCCCCAAGCGGAACGGAGCAGCGATGGACAACCCGTTCGCGAATATTCGAGGTCCCGGGGATGCTCGCGCGGCCCTGGCTGACTGGAAAGAACGCGCCGACCGCCGAGCAGCCGACGCTATCGCGGCTTCCGAAGCGGTGCAGGCCGTCACGGCGGTGGGTCAGGACGACAACGGCGTAGTATCCGTCACTCTGAACTCCTCCGGCGCCATCACCGCCGTCCACTTCGAGCCATCGCTCACTCGCATGCAGGCCCGGCATGCAGAGCGGCAGTTCATGCAGGCGTACGAGAACGCTGGAAAAGCGCTCCTGGAGGCAGCCAAAGCCGCGGTCGAGGAACGTCTGTCGCCAAGTTCCCCGACCGCGAAAGCCTTGGTCGACAGCATCAAGATGCGCTTCCCTGAAAACGAGGAGGAGCGCTGACATGGCCGCCGATGTCGACGTCGTCTCCGAAGACCTCGTCACTCACGCCTCGAATATCGATTCGATCCGGGATCGTTTCGCAAACGTGCTCTCCGCCATCGAATCGGTCTCGCAGGACAACGAGGCCTACGGCATCATCTGCCAGTTCCTTCCCCCGGTGCTCGCCGGTCGCCAGGAGCGACACAAGCAGCTCACGACGATGGCCCAGGACAACCTGGAACGCCTCGCGCAGGCATTGCGCGATACCGCCGATGCCTACGAGTCGGCGGACGAGGCCACCGCAACGGAGCATGGCCGGCTCCTGAACGAGCTGTAGGGGAACGCCTTCATGAGTGACCTCGTTGCGACCGAGTCCGATGTCAGCCAGGCGGGCAAGAACGTTGCCGGGGCGGGCATCATCGAGTCCTACAACGGCCTCGCAATGGCCATCGACTCCGGGTCCTGGATCGACGCGTCGGTCGCCGGGATCGGCGCCGCCCTCGAAACCGTCGGCGCGGTCATCGACCCGATCGGCACCCTCGCCTCTGCCGGTGTCGGCTGGCTGATCGAGCACGTCGAACCGCTCACCGAAGCGCTCGACATGCTCGCCGGCAACCCCGATCTCGTCAACGCGCACGCGATGACTTGGGACAACGTCGCAGACGAGCTTTTCGCGATGTCCGAAGAAATGGCCGCGTTCATCGACGGCGACATCGAATCATGGGACGGCCGGGCTGCGGACGCTTACCGCGACAAGGGCGACATCAACTCGGACGCACTCGGCTGTCTCGGCGGCTTGGCCCTGTCGCTCGGCACCGCGACGCGCGGTGCCGGGGAGCTCGTGACGATGGTCAGGGAGTTCGTGCGCGACTTCGTGGCAGAGTGCATCGGTTCGCTCATCGCCTGGGCCGCCGAAGTCGCGTTCACCGTCGGCATCGGTGCGGCCTGGGTGATTCCCAAAGCGGTCATCAAGATCACCGAATGGGCCGGGAGGATATTCGGCTGGATCACCGGACTCATCGATTCGATCTCCGCCCTCAACGACCTCCTGAACGGATAGCGACAGCCACCCATGCGCAGATTCATCATGCAAGTCGCATTCGTTCCGATCGTGCTCTCCCTGGCAGGCTTGCACGTCCGAAGGAAGCGGCGCGACCGCCGGGCCGCCAATGCCGCTGGAAACGAATCGATGGCGACGGACACTGAGGGCCGTATCGTCGAAGGGCAGATCCCAGGTGGCACCACACCGGGCCAGTCCACGACTCCAGGCCAGTCCACGACCCCGGAGACCACATCCGACCGGCCGCCCGTCCTCGACCCGCCGGCAGGGTTCGCGAACAAGGCCGAGTACGAAGCGTTCCGCAACCGCCTCAACGAAGGTCTTCGAGACGCCGGATACGGTGACGCCAGGCCGATCCTGCAGGGCAGCGGCACCGACGGATTCAGCCACAACCCGAGCAAACCGCCGAATACGCCGTTCGATGCCAGGGGCTACAACACGAGCGACTACGACATCGCCATTGCGAGTCCGTCCCTCATGGACGCCGCACGGCAGAACGGCGTGGGCACCCGTTCGGGGGGCACCCGGACCGGTCCGCTCACCAGGTCGGAGCTGAGGGAACTGGGCCTGCTCGGCCTGCAACAGGATCTCAAGCGCATGGCAGGTGGACGGAAGGTCGACTTCATGGCGTACCAGGACGGCCAATTCGCGGTTGACCGAGCTGACGGGCCCAGCACCTCGATGGCGCCGCCATACGGGTACATGCCCAAGTCCTAGCGATAGTCTTTTCACCGAGAGCGAGGTTTGGAAATGAAGCACCTGTACGGGGTGAAAGCGGGCAGTCCCGCCGAGGTCGCGTCGGTCCTCGAAGGGGTCCTCGGGCATGTCCTCCAAGAGCGAGACAGTGCATTCTACGGGGATTACTGGCTCGCCGAATTCGGTGAGACCGAACTGCGGGTGGTTTCGCAGCGAGACCCGGCAGGAGAGCTGTTCGAAGAATCGTTCCCCGACCACCAGGTGCTGATCTACCTGGATACCGATGACCGAATCGACGAGATCGCCGGACTGCTCACCCCTGGCGGGATAGTCGAACTGCTCAGATGATGTCGCAACCCTGCCGAAAGGGTTCGTCGCACACCCCCGATGCGGGAAATCGGAATGGCCTGACGGACGTGCGGGCGCAGTTTGGATCGCCGAATGCTTGATTTTCCCGTTTGCCTGATCCCCGGCGTCGGTATCGAAGGGGCGCGGTTCGGGGAATCGCGGGCAGCGCACCGGGCGGCGCACGGGGAGTTCGAGCTGCTCGCAAGGGAACCGGGCGAGACCGTGGCCGACATCTACGTGCCAAGCATGATGGTGCTGGAGTACGACGAGAAGCACGAGCTCGTCTATCTCCAGGTCGCCAACAATCTGGCGACAGTGTTTTGGGAGGACGTGCAGCTCGCGGATGAGCCCGTTGAACAGGTTCGGACGGCGATGAGGGCTCGGGGCCACGAGCCGGTAACTGTCGTCAACGTGGATTTCTATCCGAAGCTCGGCCTTCGACTGGGAGTCGAATGGACCGACATGGGCGGCCCCAACGAAGACCGTGAAGGTGAGCTGGTCCGAGAAATCAGTCTCATCCAGGAGGAGACTCAGCTTGAGGAGCTCCAGCGCAGGATCCGAGAGAAGGATTTCTGACCGGCGGGTTTGATTGACGAAATCTGAAGGGGCCGACGCGAAGCGTCGGCCCCTTTATCGTGCAAGGAATCCGCAAACGGGGGCCGTGATCAGCGGTTGCAGGTTCGGAGATGGCATCGGCCCGGCGGAAAACCGCCGGGCCGATTCGCGTTCTGTGCTCGGTCCTCGCGGTTGGTTCAGCCGTCGCAGTCCTTGATGGCGTTGTTCCAGATTCGGATGGCTTCGGCGATGAGGAGTTCGCAGTGGACTCCGGCCCAGTCGGCTTCGATGGGGGCCGAGATGCAGAGGGCTGGGTGGTCGGTGTCGAGGCGGATGACGGAGCCGATCGCGATTGCGTCATCGCCTGCGGTGATGCGGGCGCGGGCTTGGATCGGGATGAGCGAGAAGCGAAGTGACCGCTCGGAGATCTCGATGATCTCGACCTGTTCTGGGGGTTCGTTGCTCATGCCGCGCCTCCGGTGCCGAGGATGATCGTGTGGTTGTGGTCGAAGACGTGTTCCCAGGCGGTCATGTAGGGGCGTGGGGATGGGCGCGTCGCGCTGTTGCGGACGGCGCGGGCGAGGTCGTGGCTGGTGCGGGTCTCACGGGCGGCGATCACTTGGCGGGCCGCGCGGGCGCCGTTGACTGCGGCAGCGAGCGCTGCGCCAGGTGCGGTTGTGGTTTGGTAGGGCGTGGGGCGGGCTTGGGTAGGCACTAGCGCAGGGATCGGTTGCGGTGCTTGGTGTTCTGGTGCCTTCTGGCGGGTGGTGAGGGGCCTGGGCATGGGGACGAGGCCGAGGGTGAACACCCATGCCAGCCAGTGGAGGGTCCAGGCGACGCGTTCGCGGAAGTAGGGCTTTTCCGGTGCGAAGTGTGCGGCGCGGAGCTCGGCGGACTTGACGATGAAGCGGTCGAAGGCGTCTTCGCGGAGTTTGGAGAACCGGTGCGGCGGCTCATCGGGTTCGGAGGGGACGGGCCGCCACCCGGTTGTGGGCGGGGGCCGGTCCGATCCACCGCCGCGGCGGTCGTTCCTGCGCGGCGGTTCATCTTGTGGTGGTTGAGGTTCGGGCCAGTCGGCGGTTCCGGGGAACCACGGGTTGTCGGGCCGCTTCCAGTTCTGGGCGGGGAGGGGGTCGGGGGTTTCGTCGCGGCGGTGGCGGCCGGTGCGTTCGTCTTTGTACCAGCCGGGGGACCCGTAGGGGCCGGGGTCGAACGGGTCGTGGGGGCGGTTCGAGTCGATGATCCAGGTGTCGCCGGGCTTGTGGCGCAGGTGCATCGGCTCGTAGCGCGGGCTGCGGGGGTCGGAGTCCGGAGCTTCGAGGTCGCAGCACTCGGGGTTGTGCTGGTACCGGTAGGCGCCGGGGCACATCGGGTCCGGTTCGCCGTCGGCGAGGAACAGGCGGCGGCCCGCCCAGTCGTAGTAGCCGTTGCCTTCACCCTGACCGGTGATCGTCACCAGGTCGGCACCGGGGCCGAGGTGGTCGTGCTGGTAGAACGGCTCTTGTACCAGGACGCGCATGCGTGCCTGGTTCACCATCGTCGCGTTTTGATGAGTTGCGCTACGCCTGTTTTCGCGTAGGGTGGGATAAGCCATGGGAGGCTCGCCTTCCTGGTTGAGAAGGTGGGCCGCCAATTCGATTGGCGTTGAGCGGGCGGCCCACCGGACCGTATTCAGTTGGGTTCAGCAACGTGCGCTTCGCACGTATCCCGAGGGTGACACACGACCCGGAACCGGTCAAGTGCGACACGCCGTCATGTACGAAAGTGTCTAGACGCGTACTAATTCTGGCTGGACTCTGCATCGCTCGGTGATCGAGAGCACCTCCCCCGAGCCGTTGCTTGGTACTTTGAATCGGTCACGAATCCACTACCCCCGTGGAGCAGTAATGACCGAAGAACGCCAACCCATCAAGATCGATACCGACACCGACGACTGGAAAGAAACCGCCGACAACGCGACCGGCACCTTCCGCCCGGTTGGTGCGATCATGTCCGCGCCCGGCCTCAGCCACCTCGAAAGCATCCGCAGCAACATCTGGGCCATGGGCGAAGGCGACGCGGCCACCATCGCCGGTTCCTGCGTGGGCATCACCGGTACGCTCCTGGACTTCGCCGCCAAGATCGGATCGTTCGGCTCGCCGTCCGCAGCCCTCCAGACCGTCGTCTCGATGGGCTTCGACATCGTCCTGGCCCTGGTGGAGCCCTTGGAGAATCTGCTGCACATGGTCAGCGGCGATCCGGGCGGCATGCGCGACACGATCGACCTCTGGGGCCGCATCGGGGAAGCGCTGCAACAGCTCTCCGGCGACACCTCCGAAGTCATCCCTGAGATCGCCGGATGGTCGACCGTCGACGGACAGGTCGCGAAGACGAAACTCGACGAGCTCGCGGCGACCCTGGACGCCCTCGGAAAGAACACGGGCGGCATCGAGCAGCTGCTGGGTCTGGCCCAGACGATGGCGGAACTCATCAAGGAAGCCATCAAGTGGGTGATCAGCTGGCTGATCACCAAGCTCATCGAATCGGCGATCGCCGGTGCCGCTGGTGCCGTCGTCACCTTCGGGAGTTCCGTCGCCGCGGCCATCTGCAAGATGGTCGGCGATGCCATCTCAGCAATGAACCTTTCTCAACCTGAGTGACGCTCTTTGTGGTTGAGAGCGGCGACCGCTCGGGCGATCTGGGTTGCCCGGTGTGGGTCGCAGCGGAGTTTC
>NZ_JBVJHZ010000028.1:0-78036 GCF_055586545.1 Glycomyces sp. NPDC050141
TCCCGCGCCGTCCCGCTCTCCTTCCTCTCCCTCCCCTCCCCCCGCCCCCCCCCCCCCCCCCCCCCCCCACCCCCCCCCCCCCCCAAAACACCCCCCCCCCCCCCCCCCCCCCCCCCCCCCCCCCCCCGCCCCTAACACGCGACGAGCACAAGCGCGAACCAGCGCGGGCACCGAAACACCGCAGGCGCCCGCCAACCGGCCGACGCCCACGGATTCGCTTGCGGCACTTACCAGCTGCTGGGGACCGGCGCACCTTCGGTGTAGCCCGCCGCGGACTGCACACCAACAGCGGCGCGCTCGTGGAACTCTTCCAAGGTCGTCGCACCGGCGTAGGTCGCCGCGGAGCGCACGCCCGCGACGATCGAGTCGAGCAGGTCCTCCACGCCGGGGCGCTTCTGGTCCAGGTACATGCGGCCGGTCGAGATGCCCTCCTCGAACAGGGCCTTGCGGGCCTGGTCGAAGGAGGAGTCGCTCGCGCTGCGGGCCTTGACGGCCCGGGCCGAGGCCATGCCGAAGGACTCCTTGAAGGCCCTGCCGTCAGCGTCGTAGTGCATGTCGCCGGGGGACTCGTGGGTCCCGGCGAACCAGGAGCCGATCATGACGTTCGAGGCGCCCGCGGCGAGCGCCAGGGCGACGTCGCGCGGGTGGCGCACGCCGCCGTCGGCCCACACGTGCTTGCCGTAGCGGCGGGCGGTGGCGGAGCATTCGAGGACCGCGGAGAACTGGGGCCGGCCGACGCCGGTCATCATGCGGGTGGTGCACATCGCGCCGGGGCCGACGCCGACCTTGATGATGTCCGCGCCCGCGTTGATGAGGTCCGTGGCGCCTTCGGCGGTGACGACGTTCCCGGCGGCGATCGGCAGGTTCGGGGCGGCGTCGCGCACGAGCTTGAGCGCGTCGAGCATCTTCTCCTGGTGGCCGTGGGCGGTGTCGACGACGATCACGTCGGCTCCGGCCTCGACGAGCGCGGCGGCCTTGCCGGTCACGTCGCCGTTGATCCCGATGGCGACGGCGACGCGGAGCTTCCCGTCGGCGTCGGTGTTGGGCCGGTAGATGGTGTTGCGCAGGGCCCCGGACCGGGTGAGGACGCCGTGGAGGCGGCCTTCGGCGTCGAGGACGGGCGCGAGCTTGATGTTGGCGTCTTCGAGGATCTTGAACGCCTCGGCGTTCGAGATGCCCGTCGGCAGGGTGACGAGCCGGTCGGAGGCGACCTGTTCGAGCTGTGTGAAGCGGTCCACGCCGCGGCAGTCCGCTTCGGTGACGACGCCGAGCGGGCGGCGCTCGGAGTCGGTGACGATGACGGCGCCGTGGGCGCGCTTGGGGAACAGGGCGATCGCCTCGGCCACCGTGGCGGTGGGCGGGAGGGTCAGGGCCGCGTCGCAGTCGAGCGGGCGGGACTTGACCCGGGCGATGACGTCGGCGACCACGTCGACGGGGATGTCCTGGGGGATGACCGCGAGGGCGCCGCGGCGGGCGAGGGTCTCGGCCATGCGCCGGCCCGAGACCGCGGTCATGTTGGCCGCGATGATCGGGATGGAGTTCCCGGTGCCGTCGTCGGTCGACAGGTCGACGTCGAGGCGGGAAGCCACGCTCGACCGGTTCGGGACCATGAACACGTCCGAGTAGGTGAGGTCGTGGCCGGGTTGTCCGTCGATGAAGCGCATGGCTGTCCCCCTGTAGGGAGTGGTCGGGTTCCGGACGGAGGATTTCCGCCGCCGGGAACCCTAACCTGATTTCGGTCGATGAGAGCAGTGCTTGTGGTGCTACGCACAGCACTGACTATTGTCCCTCTACAAACGGCCGGTTGTAAGTCTGCGATCTGACAGATCGGTTACGTGGATCACTCCGAGATCTGGCAGATGGGGGCCCCGGCAGCCACGACGTCGCCGATGCCGACTTCGAGCCCGGAGACGGTGCCGGACTTGTGCGCCTCGATGGGCTGCTCCATCTTCATGGCCTCGAGGACCACGATGGTGTCGCCCTTGACGACGGACTGACCGTCGTGGACGGCGACCTTCACGATGGTGCCCTGCATGGGCGAGGGAAGGCCGTCGCCGCCGATGGCCGGACCCGCGTCGGCCTGCTTCTTGGGCCCGCGCTTCTTCGGCTTGTTCGATGCGACCGGGTTGAGGAGCCCGGCGGGGATCGACACTTCGAGGCGCTTGCCGCCGACCTCGACGACGAGGCTGGTGCGCTCCTCGCTGTCGCCGCCGGACGCGGCGCCCGCGCCGTACGGCTCGAGGGTGTTGTCCCACTCGGTCTCGATCCAGCGGGTGTGGACGGTGAAGTCCTCGGCGAACGCCGGGTCCTCGATCACGGCCCGGTGGAACGGGAGGACGGTGGCGAGGCCTTCGACCTCCATCTCGGCGAGGGCCCGGCGGGAGCGGCGCAGCGCTTCTTCGCGGGTGGGCGCGGTGACGATGACCTTGGCGAGCAGCGAGTCGAAGTTCCCGTCGATGACGGTGCCCTCTTCGATGCCGGTGTCGACGCGGACGCCGGGCCCGGCGGGGAGCCGCAGCTTCGTGACGGCGCCGGGGGCGGGGAGGAACCCGCGGCCCGGGTCTTCGCCGTTGATGCGGAACTCGATGGAGTGGCCGCGCGGTGCGGGGTCCTCGGTGAGCGGGACGGCTTCGCCGGAGGCGATGCGGAACTGCTCGCGGACGAGGTCGAGGCCGCTGGTCTCCTCCGAGACGGGGTGTTCGACCTGGAGGCGCGTGTTCACTTCGAGGAACGAGATGGTGCCGTCGACGGCGACGAGGAACTCGACGGTCCCGGCGCCGTGGTAGTCCGCTTCCTTGCAGATCGCCTTGGCGGCGTTGTGGATGATCGCGCGTTGCTCTGGGGTGAGGAACGGCGCGGGGGCCTCTTCGACGAGCTTCTGGTGGCGCCGCTGGAGCGAGCAGTCGCGGGTGCCGACGACGATGACGTTGCCGTGCGTGTCGGCGAGGACCTGCGCTTCGACGTGGCGGGGCCGGTCGAGGTAGCGCTCGACGAAGCATTCGCCGCGTCCGAACGCGGCCTCGGCCTCGCGGACGGCGGACTCGAACAGGTCGGGGATCTCGTCGCGCTCGCGGGCGACCTTGAGGCCGCGGCCGCCGCCGCCGAAGGCGGCCTTGATCGCGACGGGCAGGCCGTGCTCGTCGGCGAACGCGAGGATCTCGCTCGCGTCCTTCACCGGGTCCTTGGTGCCGGGCACCAGGGGCACGTTGGCCTTCATCGCCAGGTGGCGGGCGGTGACCTTGTCGCCGAGGTCGCGGATGGACTGCGGGCTGGGGCCGATCCAGGTGAGGCCGGCGTCGATCACGGCCTGCGCGAACTCGGCGTTCTCTGAGAGGAACCCGTACCCGGGGTGGACGGCGTCGGCCTCGGAGCGCTCGGCGATCCGCAGGAGCTTGTCGATCCGCAGGTAGGTGTCGGCGGCGGTGAGGCCGTCGAGGGCGAAGGCCTCGTCGGCCAGGAGGGTGTGGGGTGCGTCGCGGTCGCCGTCGGCGTAGACGGCGACGGACTCGTACCCGGCGTCCCGGCAGGCCCGGATGACTCTCACTGCGATCTCGCCGCGGTTGGCGATCAAAACCTTGCGCACGTTCCGCAGTGTAATGGCCGTGTATCGGAGGTTGGGGGGTCGCCATCACTAAGGGCGTGGATGAACTGGCATATACCGCCCAGGCTTTGGAGGGTCTCCATAAGGAGGGTTGTCGATTTTTTCGCATGATCTCCTAAACGGCCGTTCAGGTCGTCGCCGGAGTGTTCGAGGTCCTCGAGCATGGACTGGCGTTCCCGGGTGTTGTCGAGGAACCGGTCGCCCTTGATCGCCTCCCGCCAGTACTCGGCGTGCTCGGCGTCGAGGTCGTGGCCGAGCACGAGGTCGCCGGTGTCGATCCGGGCGGCCGTGTCCTCGCACCATTCGGCGTCGGTGATCCACAGGTCGATCTGGCGCTTCATCATCGCGCGCGCGTGCGCCGGGACGAAGGCGCCCTCGTCGCCGGGTGTGAATACCGGGGTGGTGGCCGCCAGCAGCACCGTCACCTGCTCGACGCGGGAGTAGAGCACTTCGGCCCGCTGGCGCAGCAGCGCGATGTTCTCGGCGGGGGTGAGGACCTGCGCGAAGGACCAGGCGGTGGCGAACGGGTCCTCGCCGCCCTCGACCTCCCACAGCTTCTCGCGCAGGGTCCGCTGGAACTCCGCTTCGCCCTGCGCGGTGATCCGGTAGGTGGTGCGGGCCGGGCGCGCGTCGACCGACTCGGTGGCGACGACCTCGATGCGGCCGTCGGCGGTGAGCCGCTTGAGCGCGTGGTAGATCGAGCCCGCGCCGATCTCGGCCTTGCCGGGCATCCGCCACGTGTCCAGCTCCCGCCGGACGAGGTAGCCGTGGACGGGACCGAGCCACCGGACGAGGCCGAGGACGAGAAGACGCGTACTCCACATGCCGCAATATTATCGCTTTGACTAATCTGTCGGGCTCTCGTATACCTGGTTGTGCTCTCAGATACCGCCTCGCTATAGTCAACGTTGAACAAGGAAATAGGAACATCGTTCGACCCACCCGTGAGGTACCCATGCTCATCGAGACCAAGGGGCTGAAGAAGACCTTCAAGTCCCGCGGCAAGGAGGTCGAGGCCGTCCGCGGCGTCGACCTGGCTGTGAAGGAAGGCGAGGTCTTCGGCCTCCTCGGCCCCAACGGCGCCGGCAAGACCACCACGATGCGGATGCTCAGCACCCTCATCGAACCCACCGACGGCCACGCCGTCGTCTGCGGCCACGACCTGGCCAAGGAGTCCGCGAAGGTCCGCCGCGACATCGGCTACGTCGGCCAGGCCGGCGGCACCTGGGGCGAGGTCACCGCCCGCGAGGAACTCGTCATGCAGGGCCGCCTGTACGGCATGTCGAAGAAGGCCGCGCAGGCCCGCGCCGTCGAGGTCCTCGCGGCGTTCCAGCTCGGCGAGTACGCCGACCGCAACGTCAAGACCTACTCCGGCGGCCAGAAGCGCCGCCTCGACATCGCGCTCGGCATCATGCACGAGCCGAAGCTGCTCTTCCTCGACGAGCCCACGACCGGCCTCGACCCGCAGTCGCGCGCCCACATGTGGGACGAGGTGCGGGCGCTGCGCGACCGCGGCACCGCGATCTTCCTGACCACGCACTACCTCGACGAGGCCGACGCCCTGTGCGACCGGCTCGCCATCATCGACCACGGCGAGATCGTCGCCGAGGGCACGCCGCTCGAACTGAAGAAGGAGGTCGCGGGGGACGTCGTCGCCGTCGGCGTCGCCGACCGCGCCGACGAGGCCCGGGACCTGCTCGCCGCCAAGGACTTCGTGCGCGAGGTCGAGGCGGGCGCACCCGACCCGGCCACGGGCGTCGCGGTCCTGCGCCTCTACGTCGAGGACGGCGCGGCCGCCCTCCCCGAGCTCCTGCGCGGCCTCGACGCCGCCGCGATCTCCCCGGCCTCCATCGAGCTGCACCGGCCCAGCCTCGACGACGTCTTCCTGAAGCAGACCGGCCGGTCGCTGCGAGAGGAGAAATAACGGTGAAGACCGTCCGCGACACCTGGCTCGTCTACTCCCGGGCCATGAAGCTCAACCTGAAGCAGCCGGTGTGGCTCATCGTCATGCTGGTGCAGCCGATCTACTTCCTGTTCCTGTTCGCGCCGCTGCTTGAGCCGATGGACGGGATGCCCGGCTTCGAGAGCGGCGCGATGGAGACGTTCGTGCCCGGCCTGATCATCATGATGGCGCTGTTCGGCTCCGCGTTCGTCGGCTTCGGCCTCATCGCGGAGCTGCGGCAGGGCGTGATCGAGCGGATGCGTGTCACCCCGGTCAGCCGGGTCGCGCTCATGCTCGGGCGCACGCTCTCGACGGTGACGACCACGCTGTTCCAGTCGCTCGCGCTGGTGCTGCTCGCGTCGCTGACCGGGAAGCTCGACATCTACTGGCCCGGCGTGGGGCTCATGCTCCTCATCGTGATGCTGACGGCGTTCATGCTCGCGGCCGTGTCGCTGGGGCTGGCGATCATCCTCAAGAGCGAGGACGCGATGGCGCCGACGATCAACACGCTCGTGCAGCCGATCATGCTCATCTCCGGCATCATGCTGCCGATGGTGATGGCGCCGCAGTGGCTGCAGAACGTGGCCGATTTCAACCCGTTCTACTACGCGGTGCAGGCCTCGCGCGACCTGTTCGCGGGCGAGCTGTCGACCGCGGTGGTGTGGCAGGCCCCGGTGATCCTCGGGGCGCTCACGATCGTGCTGGTGTGGTGGGCGACGAGGAAGTTCGCCCGCGCGGTCGCCTAGGCGCCGAAGGGGAACGCGAAACCGCCGCGAGCCGTGAGGCTCGCGGCGGTTTGCTCACCCTTTCGGGTGACATTTTCGTTTACGACGGTAAGAACGGCGGTTTTCTGTCGGACCCCCGCGAAACACTTGAATCGGGGTCGCCCCCCTTGGGAGGGCGGGGGACTGCCCGGGGGCGGTCCACCGGCTTAGAGGGCTTCCACGCCCTCGACGCCCCGCAGCGCACCCCTGGTGTCCAGCACCGGAACACCGGCGGGCAGCGCGGCCGCCTGGTACTCGCTGTGGTTGGTGAGCAGCACGATCAGGTCGGCCTTCGCGGTTGCGAGATCGTGGACGCGCTCGACCTGCTGCGAACCCACCGACCAGGTCGGCACGTGCGGGTCGTGGTAGGCGAGCTCCGCGCCCGCGGCGATGAGCTTGCGCGCCACCGGGGTCGAGGGCGACTCGCGCTGGTCGGCGATGTCGGGCTTGTAGGTGACGCCGAGCAGCAGCACCCGGGCGCGCGAGAGCGCGAGCCCGTCCGCGTTCAGCTTCGCCATCGCGCGCTGCACGACGTATTCGGGCATCCGGTTGTTGATCTCCTGCGCGAGCTCCACGAACCGGAACGGGTACCCGAGGGTGCGCACCTTGTAGGAGAGGTAGTTCGGGTCGATCGGGATGCAGTGCCCGCCGACGCCCGGCCCCGGGTAGAACGCCTGGTACCCGAACGGCTTGGTCTTCGCGAGGTTGATCGCGTCCCACAGGTCCACGCCGAGCTCCTGGCAGAACACCGCCATCTCGTTGACGAGCGCGATGTTCACATGCCGGTACGTGTTCTCCAGCAGCTTCGCCATCTCGGCCTCGCGCGGGCCCTTGGCCTCGACGATCGTGTCGATGAACCGCCCGTACAGGCCCTTCGCGGCCGCGGTGCACGCCGCGGTGAGGCCGCCGACGACCTTGGGGGTGTTGACGATCCCGTAGACGGGGTTGCCCGGGTCGACCCGCTCGGGCGAGAACGCGAGGTGGAAGTCGACGCCCGGCTCGAGGCCGGACTCCTCGCGGAGGATCGGCGCGACGACCTCCTCGGTCGTGCCCGGGTAGGTGGTGGACTCCAGGACGACGAGCGCGCCGCGCTGCACGTGCCGCCCGGCGGCGTGCGACGCGCCGATGACGGCGGCGAGGTCGGGCCCGCCGGCCTCGCCGAGCGGGGTGGGCACGCAGATGACGATCGCCTTCGCGCGGGCCTGCACCGAAACGTCCGTCGAAGCGGCGTACCCGCCGCGGAGCATGGTGTCGAGTTCGGCGTCCGAGACGTCGTCGATGTGGCTGGAGCCGGCGTTGAGCGCGTCGACGACCGCCTGCGAGCGGTCGAGGCCGACCACAGTGAGGCCCTTGGCGATCGCGGCCTGGGCGAGCGGCAGACCGACGTACCCCTGCCCGACCACGACCAGGTCGACGTGGGTCTGCTCAACAGTTGCCACAGTGGAGTCCTTTGCGATTCGGAGACGTCTCAGGGATGCTGCGACCAACATTAGCAATGGTGGCCGCCACTATCCTGACCAGGGGAGACGCAGGTTGTTGTAGGTAGTTTGTTCATATCGACGACACCTCGAATCCAATTTTTCGTCGCATTGCCTGCTTGTTCACCTGCTGCTCGAAAAGAGTTCACCATTTTTTGCGTGTCGGCACGGCGCGCGGAATGGCTTCCCAATGGCTTCGGAAATCCGCCGTTTACATGCGCCGATGCCCTATCTGCGGCGTGACACGGGTCCTATTCTCCGGTCAATGCGGGTGTGCCGTTGGGGCTACTATCGACACATGCCCGCTCTGAGCATTGTCATCCCCGTATTCGAGGCCGAGGAGTACCTTCCCGGTTGCCTCGACACCGTCGTCGACGGCGGCGGGGACGAGCTCGAGGTCGTCGTCGTCGACGACTGCTCGCCCGACGGCTCCCGCGAGGTCGCCGAGCGGTACGCCGCCCGCGACGCGCGCGTCAAGGTCATCAGCACCCCGGTGAACGGCGGGTCGGGCCCGGCCCGCAACTTCGGTCTGGCGCAGGCGAAGGGCGACTACGTGTGGTTCGTCGACGCCGACGACGAGCTCAAGCCCGGCGCGGTCGAGCGCGTGCTCGCCGCCGTCTCGGGCCCCCGCCCGCCGGATGTCGTGCTGGTGCAGCACGAGAAGCGCCGCGACACCGGTGTCATCGAGACGGGCGAGCTCCCCGGGCTGGCCGAGCAGTGCCCCGCCGACCCGGCCGGATTCACGCTCGCCGAATGGCCGCGCATCGTCGACTACACGCACACCCCGTGGACGAAGGTCTCGCGCCGAGAGTTCCTCACCGGCACCGGCCTCGGCTTCCCCACCGGCTGGTACACCGACATCCCGTGGACGTACGCGCTGCTGCGCCGCGCCGCGCGGATCGCGGTCGTCGTCGAATGCTGCTACCAGTGGCGCCAGCGGGCCGGGTCCTCGATCACCCGCACCCGCGACGACCGCCATTTCGACGTGTTCACGCAGTGGCAGCGCACCTGGGACGATTTCGAGGACGTCGAGGACGCAGGGGTCCGCGTCGCCCTGTTCAACCACATGGTGTGGCACCTGCTGCTGGTCATCGGCAACACCGAGCGGGTCGAGCCGAAGAAGCGCCGCGAGTTCTTCCGCCGCACCTCCGAGCTGTACCGCCGCTACCACCCCGGCCCCGAGGCATGGCGGCCCGCCGCCGGCGTGACGGGCCTGAAGCAGCGGCTCCTGGCCGCCCGCGCCTACGTCGGGTACGAGGCGTTCCGGCAGGTGTACCGGATCGCCAAGCGCGTCAACCGGACCCGGCCGAAAGTGCCCGCGCCCTCGCCGGAGGCCTCGGAGGTCGAGGCGTCGTCGGCGAACAGCTCGGTGGGCGCCTCAGTCGCCCAGCACGCGCCGGACGAGACGGCGGGCCTTGCCGCGCAGCCCACGCTGCCCGCTCCGCGCGTCTCCGGTTCCTGAACGCCCGAACACTTCGTTGAGCGGCCCGGCGAGCCGGGCGCTGCCCCACACCTGGTCGATGCCGACACCGAGGTGCGCGGCCCGCGCCGCGGCGGCGGCCCGCTCGAGCGTGACGGCCCCTTCAGGGCAGGCGGCTTCGACGAGGCCGAGCCGGTGCCGGCTCGCGTAGCCGGTGATCAAGGTGACCGTGTCGGGTCCGGGGCGTGCCGCAGCGGGCATCCGGATCACGTACGGCACTTGGGGATCGGGCTGGAATTCGGCGGCGAAGCGCACGCGCGGTTCGCCGTTGAAGGCCTCGAGGAGGAGCCGGGCGTCGAGGTCCGGGTCGTCGAGCATGGCGTGGCGGCCGGTGTGCGGCTCGGGCCAGTCGCCGGTGAGGGTGATGCGGATGTCGGGCGCCGTACCGGCCAGCAGTGTGTCCACAGTCGACTCGACGGCGGGGTCCGGACTGGACCCGGTCGCGATGACGATGTCGGCGAGGGGCGTCTGCCAGACCCGGGACGCCCTGGGCCGCTTCAGATCGAGTTCGGGGACGCGCCCGGCGATGCGCGGGCGCCGGTAGGCCTTCGCTAGCTCGCCTCGTTCGGCGATCTGGCGCGGGCCGAGGTGCCACGCGGAGGAGCGGTCGTCGGGGACGAACACGGCCCCGGCCTGGTGGAGCCGGTACCCGAAGATCGTGTCGGAGCCGAGCAGCACGTCGGCGTCCATGCCGCCGGAGGCGTCGAAGAGGCTGCGGTGCAGCGAGAACGAGGCGCCGACGAGGACGCGGAACGCCCGGTGGTCGGCTTGGCGGAGTCCGCCGGTGGCGTCGATGATCTGCTCGGTCCACTGCGGCTCTGAGCGTTCGGTGTCGTACAGGTCAGGTGCTTTGCCGGCGCGCACCGCGTCGAACACGGCCGCCGGGTCGAGGTCGCCTTCGCGGTAGTCCACGAACCGCTTGTGGCCCATCACGGTGAGGTAGTCGGCGGTGTGGTGCCAGCGCAGCTGCGAGGCGACGTGGTCGTCGAAGGCGAGCATGTCCGCGTCGAGGCGCAGGATGACGTCGCCGTCGCTTTGGGCGGCACCGGAGTTCGTGGCGTGCGCCGAGGCCCAGCCGCCGGGGAGGGGTTCGACGATCCGGGTGTTGTCGGGCCGGATGTCGGGCAGGCGCAGCGGCGGTTCGGAGCCGTCGTCGACGACGAGGACTTCCAGGAGCGCGGCGGGGTAGGTCTGGGCGGCGAGGGCGGCGAGGGTGACGTCGAGCTTGTGCTGGTGGCCGTGGGCGGGGATGACGACGCTGACCGCGAGGTGCGGGGTCCAGTCGTCGCCGGGGCGGATCAACGGTCCGTAGTCGTTGCCGCGCAGTGCGGGTGCGGTCATGGTCACCGTCGCAGGAGGGCGCGCAGGCGTGCGCGTTGGCGGGCGTCGAAGAGGCGGCGGGCGAGGCGCCGGGCGGCGTCGGGCGGGCCGGGTTCGTACACCGTGGCTTCGGGTTCGCGGGCGGCGAAGCCGGTGTACTGGGCGGCGCCCCAGATGCCTGCGACGGTGGCGTCGAGGCCGGTGCCGCCGGTGATGTGGCGGGCGCGGGCGAATGCGGCGGTGCGTTCGAGGCGCGCGGGGGGCGCGTCGGGGAGTGCGGCGAGGACGAGTCCGGCGTCGGCGCGTTCCATGTTCGCGAGGAGTTTCCCGACACTGCCCGGCCGCAGCGGGACCGGTTTGGGGAGGAGCAGCCGGTAGGGGGCGGCGGGGTCGGGTGCGGGGGTCTCGGTGGCGATGCGGACGCGCGCTTCGGCGTCGTAGGCCTCTTCGATGAGGCGCAGTTGGGCGCCGTCTCCGGCGAGGATGGACTCGCGGTCCTGCGGGGTGGGGCCGTTGCCGTGGACGAGGGTGATGCGGATGTCGCCGTCGGGTCCGGAGAGGACGGGGGCGACGCACGCGTCGACGTCGGCGGCGGTGGCGTCGTGGACGTCGATCACCATGTCCACGAGGGGGACCCGCCAGGCGCGGGGCGGTGCGGTGCGGCGCATGCCGTGGAGGGGGACGCGCTGGGCGATGTAGGGGACGCGCTGGTGGCGGCCCTCGTCCCATTTCTGGATCATCTGGGGCATGCCGAGGTGCCAGGCGGAGGAGGTGGTCTCGGGGACGAACACGGCTCCGGCCTGGGCGAGGCGGTAGGCGAACTCGGTGTCGGAGCCGAGGCGCAGGTCGGTGTCGAGGCCGCCGACGGACTTGAAGAGGTCGCGGTGGAGGGAGTTGGTGGCGCCCACGAAGACGCGGAAGATCCCGGGGTGGTGCTGGACGAGGCCGCCGGTGTCGGCGATGACGTTCTCGATCCAGTGGGGTTTGGCGTCTTCGACGGGGAAGAGCGCTTCGGCTTCGCCTGCGAGGACTTTCTCGTGGACCTGTTCGGGGGTGAAGCGGCCCGGTTCCCATTCGGTGAAGCGCTTGTGGCCGAGGACGGCGAGGTAGTCGGCGGCGTGGTGCCAGCGCATCTGGGCTTCGACGTGGTCGCGGTAGGGGAGCATGTCGGCGTCGAGGCGCAGGAGGACCTGTCCGTCGGCGTGGCCGGCGCCGGTGTTGACGGCGTGCGCCGATCCCCATGACTCGCTTGTGGTGACGACGAGGCGGGTGTGTTCGGGGCGCAAGTCGGGGAGGCGCAGCGGGGGCGTGGAATTGTCGTCGACGACGACGACTTCCATGAGGTCGGGCGGATAGGACTGGGCGGCGAGGGCCGCCAATGCCAGGTCCAGTTCGGCTTGGCCGCCATATGCCGGTACGACGACGCTTACCGCGAGACTCGGCTTCCAATCACCCGAGGTGGGCGGGTGCAGGGCCCTATAGTCGTTGCGGACGATGCGCGGGCGTTTCGGTGAGTCGCTCATTTCGCGCTCACGATATCCCGGGGTCTTTCATGAGGATTGACCGGCTTCCTAGTTCAGCATCTGTTTACGCGGCTGAGGACAATTGTTCGCGTTCAATTCAGCATTATTGCCATTGGACACGCGAAGATCTGGGCGGAATGCAACCTGGAGATGAACGGACGAGATGCACATAGCTGATGAGACCGCGCGCTATCCGGTCCGGCTCACCGACGACCTGCTGGTCCGCGCGGGTGAGCGGGCGCCGGGGACGGTGGCGGCGACGGCGCTGCGGACCCGTTCTCGCGGGGCCCGCCACCTGCTGGCGCGGGCCGCGTCGCGCGGTGCGGACCTGCCGGGCCTGATCGCGGCCGCGCATCGCGGCGGCCGGGGCGCGGCAAGGGAACTCGAGGTGAACGCGGGGGCGCTGGCGTCGCTGGCGTATGTGGTGGGTCTGCAGTCCGGTGGTGAACAGGACCGGCGGGATGCGTTGGCGCTGTTCGATTTCGCGCTCGATGCGGGGGGGCCGCGCCGTGTGGGCCCGCGTGAGGCGATGGTGCACGCCCAGTTGGCGTTCGCGCTGGGGGACTTGGTGAAGGCGCGGGGTCTGCTGCGGCGGTACGGGAGGCGTCTGCCGGTGCTGGAGCGCGGTGCGCTGGTGGCGGATCTGGCGCACCCTGATGCGGGTGGCGCGGAGGCGGCTTGGCTGCGGCGGTTTCGCGCGGTGGCGGGCCGTCCGGAGCTGCGGCTCGAGCCGGCCTCGGAGGACGGTGAGCCGTGGTTCGACCGGTTGCGTGCGGCTTCGGCCGACACGGTGTCGGGGCCGCGGATCTCGGTGGTGATGACGGCGTTCCGGCCGGGCCGGGCGCTGCTGACGGCGGTGCGTTCGCTCGTCGAGGGCGTTTGGGCGAACGTGGAGGTGGTCGTCGTCGACGACGCTTCCGGGCCGGAGTTCGACGCGGTCTTCGATGCGGTTGCGGGGCTGGACGATCGGGTGCGGGTGGTGCGCCGGGATCGCAACGGCGGGACGTTCGCGGCCCGCAACACCGCGTTCGACGTGCTGACCGGGGATTTCGTGACGGGCCTGGACTCGGACGACTGGGCCGCACCGGGGCGGCTGGCGCGTTCGGTCGCGCCGCTGCTGGCCGGATCTGAGCTGCAGATGACCGTGGGCCGGGCGTTCCTGTGCAACGAGGACTTGACGGTGACGCGCCCGGGCAGGGTCCTGACGACGGTGTCGACGGCGTCGATGATGTTCCGCCGCAGCGTGCTCGACCGGGTCGGGTACTACGACGAGATCCGCAAGGGCGCCGACACCGAGTTCCTGCACCGGGTGTCGGCGGCGTTCGGCGACGACGCGGTGCGCCGCCTGGGGGTGCGCGACACGGTCATGCGCCAGGCCCCCGGGTCGCTGTCGCGCGAGGAGTTCGGGCCCGGCTGGAAGCACCCGGCGCGGCGCGCCTACCAGTCCTCGTACCCGTTGTGGCACGACCAGATCCGCGCGGGCGCCGACCCGTACCTGCCGCGCGTCCCTGCGCGGCGGCCGTTCTGGGCGCCCTACCATGCTGCCGTGGCCCGCGATGAGCAGCGCACGCGCCGTTTCGACGTCGTGTTCTGCCTCGACTGGCGGCCGTTCGGCGGCCCCCAGAAGTCCATGCTCGAGGAGGTCAAGGCCCTCAAGGCGGCAGGCTTGAGCGTCGCGGTCATGCACCTGGAGTCGTGGCGGCACATGACCGTCGAGGACCGGCCGATGTGCGAGCCGTTCCAGCGGCTCGTCAACGACGGGAGCGTGGAGCAGGTCCTCGTCACTGACGACGTGACGTGCGGCCTGCTGGTGCTGCGCTACCCGCCGATCCTCCAGTTCCGGTCCGGCGAGGTGTCGAACGTGCGGCCCGAGCGGATGGTCGTGCTCGCCAACCAGGCCCCGCACGAGCGGGACGGCTCCGACACCCGGTACGTGCCCGACGCGTGCCACGCCAACGCCGCCGACATGTTCGGCGTCGAACCGCTGTGGGTCCCGCAGGGCCCGCAGGTGCGCGAAGCGCTCGCAGGATTGACCGCGACCGCCTTGGCGGACTTCGACATGCCGGGCATCCTCGACGCCGCCGACATCGCCCCGGCCCGCACCGGGTTCCGGTCCGTGCTGCCCGTGGTCGGCCGCCACTCCCGCGACGACTGGACCAAGTGGCCCAACGCCGCCGACCTCCCGCTCGTGTACCCCAGTGACGGACGCTGGGACGTCCGCGTCATGGGCGGCGCGGCCTCGGTCGCCCGCATCACCGGGGAGGACCCGCCGTCGGCGTGGACCTGCTACGGCTTCGACGAGACCGACGTCGACTCGTTCCTGTACCAGCTCGACTTCTGGATCTACTTCCCGCACCCGCAGCAGTACGAGGCGTTCGGCCGGGCCGTCCTCGAAGCCCTCGCGGCCGGGTGCGTCACCGTGCTTCCGCCCCGGTTCGAACCGACGTTCGGCGACGCCGCCCTCTACTGCGAACCGTCCGAAGTGGTCGAATTGGTGGACGGGCTGTACGCCGACCCCGAGCGGTTCCTCGCGCGCAGCGCCCTCGCCCAGCAGCGCGTCCGCGAACGGTTCAGCCACGACTCCTACCGGGCGCTCGTCAAGGAGCTCCTCGACAGCGCTCCCGCCCACGTCGAAGCGCCCGCCCAGGCCGGCGCCGTCCGAAGTACCGCCGCCAGATGAGAGTGCGCCGATGAAGCAGAAGCTGAAAGCCGTGTACGTCCGGTTCGGCCGGCCCTCCCCGCTGCAGGTCGCGGCCTTCGCCGGAGCCCTCTGGGCCCTCGCGCTGCTCGCCGTCGCCCTCTTCGGCGGCCAGCGCCTGGTGTGGGTCGTCTCATCGCTGATGAGCCTGATCACCCTGGGCGGGCTGGGGCTGGTGTGGAACGAGAGCCGCCAGACGCGCCTGGAGGCTCGTGCGTCGGCCGAGCGCGCGGAGGTCACATTGCGCCGCATCCTGGCAGCGTTCGAGGTCGAACGCCTGGCAGCGGAGCGCAGGCGTGCCGCTGAAGGGGAGCGCGCGGCCTGACGGAGGGCCTCCGGCCGGACATGAGGAAGCTCTCGGATCTGCCGCGAGCTGCCGAAAACGGCCGGGCGGTACTATTGGCGCGCTGTGTCAACCACCTGTCCGGGAGGGCCGCCCCCATGGAAGAGCCGATCATTCAGGCTCGTGACCTCGGGATCTGCTTCGCGAAAGGCAAGCAGAAGAAAGGCCGGGTCAAAGACCTGTTCGTCAGGCGTTCGGCGAACCAGAAGGGCGCCGCGGCGCAGGACTTCTGGCCGCTGCGCCATGTCAACTTCGACATCTTCCCCGGCGAGGCCGTCGGCATCATCGGCCGCAACGGCACTGGCAAGTCCACGCTGCTGCGCCTGATCACCGGCGTGCTCATCCCCGACGAGGGGTACGTGCGCCGGGAGGGCCGCGTGGCCCCGCTCATCGCGCTCTCCGCCGGCTTCTCGGGCGACCTGACGGGCCGCGAGAACGTGAACCTCGTGGGTGCGCTGCACGGCATGAGCAACAAGGAGATCAAGGCCAAGTACGACGAGATCGTGGACTTCTCCGAGCTGGAGGACTTCATGGACACGCCGTTGAAGCACTACTCCTCGGGTATGAAGGTGCGTCTGGGCTTCGGCGTGATCACGCAGCTGCCGCACCCGATCCTCCTGGTCGACGAGGCGCTGGCCGTGGGTGACGCGGCGTTCAAGCGCAAGTGCCAGGCGGTCATCGCGAACCTGCTGGACCAGGGGCGCACGCTGGTGTTCGTGTCGCACTCCGAGGGCGACCTGAAGAAGTACTGCAAGCGCGGGATCTTCCTGGACGCGGGGACGCTGGAGACCGACGGCACGGTCCAGGAGGCCCTGGACGCGTACAAGGCGGCCGAGAAGCGCGACGCGGACGCGAAGGCCGAGAAGAAGAAGCGTGAGGCGGCGGCGAAGGCCGCCGCTGAGCAGGCTGCCGCTCCGGCCCTCGTCCCGGGAGCGGTCGAGGCGGCCAGGTGAGCCGAGCCGTCATTCTGCCGGCTCCGGGCGGCCACGCCGAGATATCTGAAGACTGCACGGTGCTCGACCGGTTGATCGCGCAGATCCGCGAGGCCGGGTGCGACGACGTCACCGTGCTCGTCAGGCCCGGGACGGACCGGCCGGTGAAGGCTGCGCAGATCGAGTCGGCCGATGCCGCCTCGGACCTGCGCCACCTCGCCGAGCTGGGGTTCTCGGGGGAGGGCGCGCTGTTCGTGGCGTGTGCGGATCTGGTGGCGTCGCCAACGACCGTGGCGGCGGTCCTGTCGGACTCGTCGCGGCGCTCGGGTGTGCTGGTCGGCGGGGACGACCCGACGGCCGCGCCGGTGCACGTCGAGCGGGGTCTGGTCACCGGGCCCGGTCCGGGGCCGGTGCGTCTGGGCGGGCTCTTGAAGGTCTCGGCCGCGCACCTGGCGCGGTTGAAGCGGCACTGGCCGCGCCGCGCCGAGGGGGACGCGTTCGCGACGCTGCTCGCGGCGCTGCACGCCCGCGCGATCCCGGTGAACGCGTACCGGACGGGCGGCCTGGAGCACCGGCAGGTCGACACGGCCGACGAGGCCCTGGCGACGATCGCGGCGTTCGAGGCCGTCGACATGGACGCGTGGCGGTTGAAGAACGCGGTCAAGCACGACGACGACTTCTTCGCGACGTACGCGGTGTCGACGTGGACGCCGAAGCTCGTGAAGCTCTCGGCCCGCCTGGGCTGGACGCCGACGCCGATCACGTGGGTGTCGATCACCCTCGCCGTCGGGGCGGCCGCGGTCTTCGCCGCGGGCTGGTCGTGGTGGTACCTGGCCGCTTCGGCGCTCATGTACGCGAGTTTCGTGTTCGACTGCGTCGACGGGCAGCTCGCGCGGTACACCCAGAACTTCTCGTCCTTCGGCGGCTGGCTCGACATGATGGCCGACCGCTCGAAGGAGTTCCTGATCTACGCCGGGCTCGCCGCGGGCGCCGTCGCGGGCGGCGCTTCCGCGCCCGCCGCGTGGGGTCTCGCGATCGCCGCCATGGCGACCCAGACGATCCGCCACACCGCCGACACGTGGTACGCGGTCCTGCTCGACACGGCCGTGGTCCGGCAGGCGCGCGAACGCGAGTCCGCGCCGCCGGTGGGCCGCGCCGCCCACCTCGGGCAGCGGCTCGGCTCCGCGTCCGAGCAGGTCATGGGTGCGCACCGGACGCCTTTGTACTGGATCAAGCGGACGATCGTCGCCCCTGTGGGCGAGCGGTGGCTGCTGCTGGCCGTCGCCGCGGTCGCGTTCGGGCCGCAGGTCGCGCTCACCGCGCTGCTGGTGTGGCAGCTCCTCGCGCTCGGTTACACGACGGCGGGCCGGACGCTGCGTTCGCTCGCGGCCCGTACCGCTGCGCTGCGCCGCCCGGACCGGTCGGCGCACCGCGACGACGGGCCGCTGGGGAAGCTCGTGCCGCGCAGTCCTGTCGGCGGCGACATGACGCCGTTCGCGGCCACTGCCGCCGCGGTGCTCGCCGCCGGTGCCGCCGTGCTGGCGGCCGCGCTCGGGACGCCGCCGTGGGTGCCGTTCGGGCTCGCCGCGCTCGCCCTGGTCCTCGCCGCTTCGGTGGCGCGCACCGACCACGAGGGCCTGCTCGACTGGTTCATCCCGGCCGGGCTGCGCGCGGTCGAACTCGGTGCGATCAGTGCCGCGGGGATCAGTGCGGGCGTGTCCTGGCCGGTCCTGTACACGCTGCTCACCGTGATCGCCCTGTACTTCTACGACCTCGCCGCCGGACTCGACAAGGCCGCCTCCCCGGTGGCCCGCCGCGACCTCGGCCTCGGCTGGCCCGCGCGCAGCCTCATCGCGATCAGTGCCGCCGCGGTCGGTGTGGCGACCGTTCCCGCAGTGGCCACTGTGGTCTACGGGGTGCTCGCGGTGTATGTCGCCGCGGTGTTCGTCGGCGCGGTCGTCGCGGGCACCTGGCGCGCTTCCCGCGCGGCCGCCGCCTGACCCGTCCGCCTCCTCTGCTGCAACCGCCGCCGCACCGCGACCGGGCCTGAACGGGCCGTCATGCTTGACCGCCAAGCGAACTCGTTCGGGTTACATGCCCCGACAGGCGAGCATCGCTGGTGTCCCACGACTAAGGTGTACCTGTGCGCAAGTTCCGGCTCTCGCGTCTGGTGCTCGCCGCGACCGTGATCGGGGTGGCGGGCCTCTTCTCGCTGCCCGCGATTCTCGGCGCCACGACCGCGGACGACGCCGCCGAAAGCCGATCCGCCATTTCCCATGTGGACTGGACGAACGCCGACGAGACCTACCCGGTCCCGCCCGGCTCGCCCACGCCCAGCCCCAGCTACGACGGCGACGGCACCTCCGACCCCGACTCGCAGGGCAGCGGTGAAGGGCAGAGCCCCGACCCGTCGGGCGGCGGCGCGTCCCCCGAGTCGGGGCCGCGCGAATCAGGCGGCGGCCAGAGCGGCGGCGGCCTCCTCGGCCTCGCCTTCCCCGCCCAGGCGGGCATGGGCGTCGGCCTGCTCGCCCTCGCGTTCCTCGCGCTCCTGCCCGGCCGCAAGATGCCCGCCGACCTCCGTTAGCGGCGCTACAGCGCGGTGTACGTGTAGCCGCGCCGCGAGAACTCCGCGAAGATCGACTCCAGCGCCCCGCACATGTCCTTCTGGTTCGACGCGCCGTCGTGCAGCAGCACGATCGCGCCCGGGCTCGACCGCTCGAGCACGTGGTCGCGGATCTGCGCCTCGGTCCTCGCGCTGTCCCAGTCCGAGGGGTCCACCGCCCAGTGCAGCGACTCCATGCCCATGTCGGCGGCGACCGCGATGGCCCGGTCGGTCCACTGCCCGCCCGGGTGCCGGAAGTACTTCACCTCGGCTCCGGGCGCGGCCTTGACGATCGCGTCGTTCGTGCGCTGCAGGTTCGCGCGGATCTCCTCCTCGCCCTGCCTGCCCAGGTCGAACTCGTGGAACCACGAGTGGTTGCACAGGGTGTGGCCCTCCCGGACGATGTCCGCGACCAGCTCCGGGTAGGCCTCCGCGTAGGCTCCGATCAGGCAGAACGTCGCCTTGACGCCCTGCTCGCGGAGCATGTCGAGCACTGTCGGCGTCCACTCGGGCGAGGGCCCGTCGTCGAAGGTGAGCGCCACCCGGTCGTCCCCGGTGTGGTTGCGGGTCCCCAGCGGGCCGTCGTACATGTTCGCGGCCGGTGCCGCCACGGGCGGCGTCGGTTCGGCGGGGGCCGCAGGTGACGCGGCCGTCGTCGGGTCGGATGCTGGGTTGCTCGGTTCCGGCTCCGGTTTCGACGAAGTCGCCTCGGGTTCCTTCGTGTCCTCGGCCTCCCCGTCGCCCTCGCTCGCAGGCGCGGACGTGGACGGCGCAGTAGGCTCGGTCGCGGCCGTCGTCGCGCTCGCCGGAGGCTCCGCGCCCTCGGGCCAGACCCAGGCGAGCGTGAGCAGCACGGCGGCCGCGACCGCGATGCCCAGTTTGTAACGAACCATGCCGTGATTGTAAGTGCGCTGGGCCACATTTCGACGAAAGCTGGAGGGGACATGCGACTCGTCGTCGGCATCACCGGAGCGACCGGCGCGATCTTCGGCGTCCGCCTCCTCGAAGCCCTCCGCGACACCGGCGGCGTCGAGACCCACCTCGTCATGAGCCGCTGGGCCCGCACCACGCTGCGACTCGAGACCCCCTACACGGCTGCGGAGGTCACCGCGCTCGCCGACTTCTCGTGGGGGCCGGGGGAGCAGGCCGCGCCGATCTCGTCGGGGTCGTTCCGCACCGACGGGATGGTCATCGCGCCGTGCTCGATGAAGACCGTCGCGGCCGTGCGAACCGGCTACACCGAGGGGCTGATCGGGCGGGCCGCCGATGTGACGCTGAAGGAGCGCCGCCGCCTCGTGCTGCTGGCGCGCGAGAGCCCGCTCTCGGAGATCCACCTGGAGAACCTGCTGGCGCTCTCGCGTATGGGCGCGGTCGTGCTGCCGCCGGTGCCCGCGTTCTACAACCGGCCTGAGACCATCGAGGACATCGTGGACCACGTGGTGGCGCGGACGCTCGACCAGTTCGGACTCGAGCACCCGCGGGCGCGGCGCTGGGACGGCCTGAAAGGCACTGAGCCGGAAGAGGAGTAGCGGTGGACACGCTGATGTGGGAGGCCAAGGCCGCCGAAGGGCAGGGCGCCGCACTGCTGCGCTGGGTGCTCGACGAGGGCGTCCACGCCGTCGCCGACCCGGAGGTCCGCACGGAGGTCTTCATCGCGGGCGAACGCGTCGTCGTGATCGCCGTAGGCCCGAACCCGCCCCGCCGCCTCCCCGACCCGCCCGAGGACCTTGTCGAACGCCCCCCGCACGCGTGGCCCTTCACGCGAGTGAACATCGCCCCGTAGACGACGAACCGCCCGGCGCGTCGTGCGCGCCGGGCGGTTCGGGGAATTCGCGTCTTCGAGTCTAGCGGCCGATGCCCTGATAGGACCAGCCGTGCCCGCGCCACCGCTCGGGGTCGAACGCGTTCATGCCGTCCAGGATGCGCCGCTCGGCGACCTGCTGGCCCAGGGCCTCCGGGTCGAGCGTGCGGAACTCCTCCCACGGGACCATCGCGCACACCACGTCGGCGCCCGCCACGGCCTCGGCGAGCGTCTTCACGAAGCTCAGCTCGGGCGCGAACGCCTTCGCGTTGTCGATGCCCTCCGGGTCGTACACGACCACGTCGGCGCGCGCGGCGCGCAGCCGCCGCGCGATGTCCAGCGCGGGCGAGTCGCGGATGTCGTCCGTGTCGGGCTTGAACGTCGCGCCGAGGTAGGCGATCCGCACCCCCGACAGGTCCGGCCCGTTCGGGCCCGGGGCGCGCCCGGCCAGGTTCGCGACGGCCCGCACGGTGTGCGTGCGGCGCCGCGTGTTGATGCCGTCGACCTCGTCGAGGAACCGGAACGACTCGCCGACGCCGAGCTCCCCGGCGCGCGCCGAGAGCGCCCGGATGTCCTTGGGCAGGCACCCGCCGCCGAAGCCGATGCCCGCGCGCAGGAACTTGTTGCCGATGCGCTGGTCGTAGCCGATCGCGCGGGCCAGGTCGACGACGTCGGCCCCGGCGGCCTCGCTCAGGTCGGCCATCGCGTTGATGAAGGAGATCTTGGTGGCCAGGAACGCGTTCGCGGCCACCTTCACGAGCTCGGCGGTCGCCAGGTCGGTCTCGACCACGGGCACCTCGCGGTCCTCGACGGCGGCGAGTTCGAGGATGCCGCGGTGCACGTCCTTGAGGAGCTGCGAGGCCCACTCGGACTGCGAGGCGTAGACGATCCGGTTGGGGCGCAGGACGTCGTGCATCGCGTTCGACTCCTGCAGGAACTCCGGGCTCCAGCCGACCTCCACGCCGAGCCCTTCGGGCGCGTGGCGGTCGACGAGCTCCTGGACCCACTGCGCGGTGCCCACGGGCACCGTGGACTTGCCGACGATGAGGACCTTGCGGCTCAGGTGCTTCGAGAGCTCGACGACGGCTTCCTCGATGTAGGAGAGGTCCGCGCCGTGCTCGCCCTTGCGCTGGGGGGTGCCCACGCAGATGAAGTGGACGTCGGCGAAGTCGGCCACGGCCTTGACGTCGGTGGTGAACCGCAGGCGCCCGGATTCGAGGTTCTTCTTCAGCAGCTCGGGCAGGCCGGGCTCGTGCATCGGAAGGACACCGCTGTTGAACGACTCGATCTTGGCGGCGTCGTAGTCGTACCCGATCACCTCGTAGCCCAGCTCTGCGAAGCAGATCGCGTAGGTCGCCCCGAGGTAGCCGCATCCGAGGAAGGCGATGCGGGGCCGGGTGGTGGTGTTCTGCGAGGGAGTCGGGTTCGCGTTGGCCATCTGGTGCCCTGTCTGTTCGTTCGGCGGGCGCGCCCTGAGGGGGCGGCGCCCGTGCGTACGTGCGGTGGATCTGTGCGCGGCGACCTCGAATTGTACGTGAATGCGACTATGGCCTGCGCAGTCGTATATTCGGCTTCACGCATGAACTTCGTCCTAAGTTGCGGCGAAGCAGTAGAAAATTCGCGGTGGCGGGCATCACCGGTCGGGTCCGTCGTGGGTTACACTCGATCGGTATTACTCACGAGTAACAAACGCGGGAGCCATTGATGTCCACCGGGTTCAGCCCCTACCAGCTGCCAGAAGAGTACGCCGACATCCGGGCGGCGGCCCGCGAGGTCTGCGACACCGGGGTCGCCCCGCACGCCGCCGAGGCCGACGCGACCGCGACCTTCCCGAAGCGCTCCTACGACGCGCTCAAGTCAGCCGACCTCCACGCCCCGCACATCCCCGCCGAGTACGGCGGCGCGGGCATCGACGCGCTCGGCACCGCGATCGTCATCGAAGAGGTCGCCCGCGCGTGCGCCTCCTCCTCGCTCATCCCCGCCGTCAACAAGCTCGGCTCGCTCCCGCTCCTGCTCGACGCCTCCGAGGAGCTCAAGCGCCGCTACCTGCCGCCGGTGGCCTCCGGCGAGGCGATGTTCTCCTACTGCCTCTCCGAGCCCGAAGCCGGCTCGGACGCCGCCTCGATGACCACCCGCGCCGTCCGCGACGGCGACTCGTGGGTCCTCGACGGCGTCAAGCGCTGGATCACCAACGCCGGCGTCAGCGAGTTCTACACCGTCTTCGCCGTCACCGAGCCCGGCGCGGGCGCCAAGGGCATCTCCGCGTTCCTGGTCGAGAAGGGCGACGCGGGCGTCTCCTTCGGCAAGCCCGAGAAGAAACTCGGCATCAAGGGCTCCCCGACCGCCGAGGTCTACCTCGACTCGGTGCGCCTGCCCGCCGACCGGCTCATCGGCGAAGTGGGCCAGGGGTTCTCGCTCGCCATGCGCACCCTCGACCACACCCGCGTCACCATCGCCGCGCAGGCCCTCGGCATCGCCCAGGGCGCGCTCGACGCCGCGACCGCCTACGCCGCCGAACGCGAGCAGTTCGGAAAGCCGATCGCCGCGTTCCAGGGCGTCCAGTTCCTCCTCGCCGACGCGGCCATGAAGATCAGCGCCGCAAGGGAACTCACCTACGCCGCCGCCGCCCGCTCCGAGCGCACTACCGCCGACCTCACCTACTTCGGCGCCGCCGCCAAGTGCTTCGCCTCCGACGCGGCCATGCAGATCACCACCGACATGGTCCAGGTCCTCGGCGGCTACGGCTACACCCAGGACTTCCCGCTCGAACGCATGATGCGCGACGCCAAGATCACCCAGATCTACGAAGGCACCAACCAGGTCCAGCGCATCGTCATCGCCCGCGAACTCCAGCGCGGCAACGCCTTCTGAGCGACCACCCAGGACTCGCATCGGGAGTGGAGGCCCGGACCGTTCACCGGTTCGGGCCTTTCCTGTTGCCTTGCGGGACTTCCGCACCCGGTGTCCCTTCGCATAGGCTTCGGGCATGAGTGAACCTCTGCACCACGCCCCCCGCCGCCGTCGACTCACCGCGCTGGCGCTCGCCCTGCTCACCGCCACCGGGCTCCTCGCGTTCGCGCCCGGCGCCGCGCAGGCCGCCGCCGCGCCCGCCGACCACTGCGTCGTCAACCTCTCCACCGGCGAGACCACCTGCGCTGCAACCCAGGACAGGGCCCTCGCCGCGGACGCGGCCGCCGCAGAGGAGGTCGGCATCCTGTCCGTCACCCTCATCACCCTCTACGACCGCACCAACTACGACCCGGCCGGCGGCACCCGCTCCTTCGTGGCCGACGGCAGCTACACGTGCTCCGCCGCGTACTCGCCGGTGGAGTTCAGTGTCGACTACCTCGACGCCGCGAACTGGAACAACCGGGCCAGCTCGGTCCACACGTACCGCTCGTGCGACATCAAGCTGTGGGACACCGTGACCCTGTCCGGCGCGTCCTCCACGTGGATCGACAACCTCGCGAACCTCGACACGATCGGCTGGGCCAACCGCGCCGGGTCCTACCAGATCAGCTAGTCAGGAGATGACGAAAGGCCCGGACCGAACGGTCCGGGCCTGCTGTCTACGCTTCGGCTTCCACCGGGTCGGCGTCGACCGCGCCCGCTCTGGCCGCCTTGCGTTTCGGGGCCACGAGGACGAGGGCCCACACTGCCGCGAGCGCCAGGTAGAGGCCCGTCACGACCGGCCACGGGACGTGGAAAGTGGCGAGGAGGGTGCGCAGGTTGAGCGCCACCACGAGCATGCCGATCGTCGATCCGAGTTTCGCGGTGGGGATCTTGCGGGTCAGCCAGGCGGCCAGCGGCGCCGCGGCCATGCCGCCGACCGCCATGCCGACGACGACCGGCCAGAGCACCGTGAGCGTTTCCGGGACGGCCATCCAGAAGCCGATCACGGCCGCCGTCGACGCGAAGACCTGCGCGGTCGAGACCGAGCCGACGACCCGGTGCGGCTCCAGCCGCGAGGTCGTCAGCGTGATCGGCATCGTCACCGGACCCCAGCCGCCCCCGCCGACCGCGGCGAGGAACCCGCCGACGAGGCCGGTGGGGATGGCGAACCCGGACCGGACGGGGCCGTGGCCCGCGCCCCGGCCCTTCACGAAGCGCCACACGATGACCGCGCCCAGGGCGATGAGGATTGCGCTCGTCACCGGCGTCGCCGCGTCGAGCCGCGTCAGCGACGCCAGCGCCCACGCCCCGGCGAAGCCGCCGACGGCGCCGGGGATGCCGAGCTTCAGGGTGGTCGGCCAGTGGACGTTCTGCAGCTTGTGGTGCGAGGCCGCGCTGACCGCGCCGGTGGCGATCGTCGCGACGTTCACGGAGGCGGACGCGACGGCCGGGGCGATGCCGAGGCCGAGGAGGAAGGTCATGGTGATGGTGCCGAAGCCCATGCCGAGGCTGCCGTCGACGAGCTGGGCTACGAAGCCCGCGGCGACGGAGGAGAGGATGGTGGTCGCGAACAGCACGCGCGGCTCCCTCGGATACGGATGGCCACTGAATAGTCCATTACATCGGTAGGACAAGTCAACGAGTGCCCACGCTTCGGGACGCCGGAGCGCGTCGGATGTGCGACACCCCGCGGGCACCCACCCGTCCCCACATCATCCCCCGCCCCGCCCGCCCCTGTCCCTCACACCCGGACCGATCGCATTTGGAGGCCTCCGCCACCCGGTCAGGGGCCGGATGCGCCCTTCGAGACACGGGTCATAGCGTGGACGAACAGACCTGGTTACGCTCGCTGAGCAGATTTACGGCTCGCAAGCTCGCCGAGCCTGCCCACCATTCACTTGGTCGCACACAACCCGAGGGCCTGCGAACCGCACAGGCAGCCTTAATGCAGAGGAGCATTCGATGGGTAAGAAAGTCACGGTCGTCGGCGCCGGATTCTACGGTTCCACCACCGCCCTGCGCCTGGCCGAGTACGACGTCTTCGACGAGGTCGTCCTCACCGACATCGTCGACGGCAAGCCCGAGGGCATCGCCCTCGACATGAACCAGTCCCGCACCATCGAGGGCTTCGAGACCAAGGTCGTCGGCGCGACCACCGACAACGACGGCAACGGCTACGAGAAGACCGCCGGTTCCGACGTCATCGTCATCACCGCGGGCCTGCCCCGCAAGCCCGGCATGAGCCGCATGGACCTCCTCGAGGTCAACGCCAAGATCGTCCGCGGCGTCACCGAGAACCTGGTCAAGCACTCCCCGAACGCCGTGATCATCGTCGTCTCCAACCCCCTCGACGAGATGACCGCGCTGACGCAGCTCGCCTCGGGCTTCCCGAAGAACCGGGTCCTCGGCCAGGCCGGGATGCTCGACACCGCGCGCTTCACCAACTTCGTCGCCGAGGAGCTGCAGGTCCCGGTCAAGTCGGTCACGACCCTGACGCTCGGCTCGCACGGCGACACCATGGTCCCCGTCCCGTCGCAGTCCTCTGTGGACGGCAAGCCGCTCGCGGACCTCCTCCCGGCCGACAAGGTCGACGAGCTCGTCGAGAAGACCCGCAACGGCGGCGCCGAGATCGTGGCGCTGCTCAAGACCGGCTCGGCGTACTACGCCCCGTCGGCCGCCGCCGCCCGCATGGCCAAGGCCGTCGCCGAGGACTCCGGCGCGGTCATGCCCGTGTGCGCGTGGGTCGACGGCGAGTACGGGATCACCGGCGTCTACCTGGGCGTCAACGCCCAGATCGGCGCCGAGGGCGTCAAGAAGGTCGTCGAGACCCCCCTGACGGACACCGAGCTCGCGAACCTCAAGGAGGCCGCCGAGGCCGTCCGCGCGAAGCAGGCCGACGTCGCCGGGCTGTAACCCGGAATTACGACCGCGTTCAAGGGGGCGTCCGCGCGCGGGCGCCCCCTTTCGCCGTCCCCACCCCGATATCGGATTCGCGGGCCGCGCCCCTGTCGCTAGGCTTACGCCCGTGACCGCCGCAGACCAGCGCCGAACCGACGCCCAGGCCTGGCGGCCCTTCGTTCCGAAGCGGCCGCGCTCATGGATACCCGAGATCGCCCTGGCCGTCGCCTTCGTGGCCCTCACCGTCCCGCTCGCATGGCCGAGCCCGCTGGTCGACCTCGACATCTGGATCCGCGACTTCTCCGACGCGCACCGGCCCGACTGGGCGAACTTCATCGCGGTCCAGACCAACCGCCTCGGGCAGGGCGGCCTCCTCGGCGGCATCGCGCTCGGCCTCGCCGCGATCATCGCCTGGCGCGGACGCAACGTCCGCCCGCTCGTCGCCTTCCTCGTCGCCTACGGCATGGCCGGGGCGGTCCTGGTCCTGAAGTACACGCTGCCGCGCGTCTACCCGCACTGGCCGCGCCCCGAGCCCGGCCCGTACGCCGACGCCGCCCAGGCGGTGCTGTTCACGGCGCTCGAACCCTCGGGCGCGTACCCGTCCGGGCACGTGCTCAACACGATCATCTGGTACGGGTTCATCGTCGTCCTCGTCGGCGCCTACCTCAAACCGTGGGTGCGGGGCCTGATGCGGATCGCCCCGCCGATCATCGTCACCTTCTCCACGACCTACGTCAGCTTCCACTGGTTCACCGACACGCCCGGCGGGCTCGTGCTCGGCTTCCTCATCCTCCGCACCGTCCAGCGCATCCCATGGGACACAGTGGAACTCCCGTTGCTCCTGGAACCCGAACGGCGCTATCGCTAAACGGCTTCGCGAAACAACCGCACGGTATCTTCGACCCATGCCCACACCGCCGCGCGAGCGGCCGCCCCTCCAGCGCCGGCTCGGACTGCCCTCCGCCATCGCGATCGGACTCGCCTCGATGCTCGGGGCCGGAGTCTTCGCCGTCTGGGCGCCCGCGACCGGCGCCGCCGGGTCCGGCCCCGGACTCCTTGCCGCCCTGGTCGTCGCCGGGTTCATCGCCTACTGCAACGCCCGCTCGACCGCCCGCCTCGCCGCGCTCCACCCGCAGGCCGGCGGCGCCTACGTCTACGGCACCCTCCGCCTCCACCCCGCCGCCGGGTTCACCGCGGGCTGGGCGTTCCTCGTCGGCAAGACCGCCTCGGCCGCCGCCATGGCCCTCACCCTCGGCGCCTACCTCCTGCCCGACCACCCGCGCGCCCTCGCCGCCGCGGCCGTCGTCGCCTTCTGCGCCATCAACCTCCTCGGCGTCCAGCGCACCGCGCTCGCCTCGGCCGTGTTCGCCGCCATCACGCTCGCCGTGCTCGCGGCCGTCGTCCTCGCCGGGTCCACCGGGCCCGTCGCCGCCCGGGCCACCGAGGACACGCACCCGTGGGGCGTGCTCACCGCCGCCGGGTTCCTGTTCTTCGCCTTCGCCGGGTACGCCCGCATCGCGACCCTCGGCGAAGAGGTCAAACGCCCCGAGAAGACCATCCCGCGCGCGGTGCCGATCGCGCTGGCGGTCACGTTCGCCGTGTACCTGCTCGTGGCGGTCACCGTGCTGAACGTCCTCGGCGCCGACACGCTCGCGGCCTCCGACGCGCCGCTGGCCGACCTGGCCGGGGCCAGCGCGCCCGCGCTGAAACCGGTCGTGGCGATCGGTGCCGGTGTCGCGGTCGCCGGGGTCCTGCTGAGCCTGCTCGCCGGGATCGGGCGCACCGCTTTGGCGATGGCGCGCGACCGGCGGCTGCCGGGCGGCCTCGCGGCGGTGTCGGAGCGGTTCGGGGTGCCGTGGGCGGCGGAGGTCGCCGCGAGCGGCCTCGTCCTCGTCCTGGTGTCCACACTGGACCTGGCGGGCGCGATCGGGTTCTCCAGCTTCTGCGTGCTGGTCTACTACGGGGTCGCGAACGCCTCGGCGGCGACGCTCGACCGGCGCGCCCCGCTGCCGTGGCTGGGGCTCGCCGGATGCCTGCTCGTGGCCGCGAGCCTGCCGCTCTCAGCGGTGCTCGGCGGCCTGGCCGTGTTCGCGGTCGGCGCGGGCTGGTACGCGCTGACCGAGCGCCGCGCGCGCAGAACGTGACGGCCGGACGCGCCCGCAAGGCGTGAACGCACGGCCTTGCCTTCGGAGGCGGTGCGCACGGTGACCGCCGCATTCCAACCGTGCCGAACCGCCGCACGGGCCGGACCGGCCCGCGCGGATCGCTCGCTTCGGCTACCGCTCGGCGCGGCGCTGGTCCCGGGCGGCCCTGAGCCGCCTGACGACCGCGGGCTGTTCCGCGGCCGCCTCCGGATGGTCGATGAGCCGCGCCAGATGCTGGTAGTACCGCTCGGGGGTGAGCTCCAGCTCGTCGCTGATCGCCTGCGTCTTCGCGCCCGAAGCGCGCCACCAGCGCGCCTCGAACTCGAGCAGCCGCGTCTCCAGCGAACTCAGCTTCGACTCGGGGCCGGGCGCTTCCCGCTGCGGCGCGGGCTGCTTGGGCGGCGCCTCCCGCGCGGACGGGGGAGCGGCCTCCCCGCGCGCGGGTCTCGGCGCGGGGACGAAGTCGTCGTCACCTCCCTGCCGCGCACGTGAAGCGGACTTGGCGGGGCGTTGGCCGGGAGGCATGGGGCGGCTCCTCGAAAGCTGCGGCTACTCGATCCAGTCGATGAGGTCCGCCACCGAGTCCTTCACGTGGTTGGGTCGGAAGGGGTAGCGCTCGACTTCCTCCATACTGTCAGTAACCCCCGACAAAACGAGGACCGTCTCGAGGCCGGCTTCGAGGCCCGACAGCACGTCGGTGTCCATGCGGTCGCCGATCATCACCGTGGTCTCCGAGTGGGCTCCGATGCGGCGCAACGCGTTCCGCATCATCAGCGGGTTCGGCTTGCCCGGGAAGTACGCCTCGGAACCGGTCGCCGCAGTGATCATCGCCGCAACCGCGCCGACGCCGAGCATGAGGCCCTCGGGGCTCGGGCCCGTCGTGTCCGGGTTGGTGCAGATCAGCCGCGAACCGGACTTGACCAGCCGCACCGCCGTCGTGAGCGCACCGAAGTCGTACCGGCGCGTCTCGCCGAGCACCACGTAGTCAGGCCGGTAGTCGGTGAGCACGTACCCGATCTCGTGCAGCGCCGTCGTCAGGCCCGCCTCGCCGATCACGTACGCCGAGCCCTTGGGCCGCTGCGACTGCAGGAAGTCCGCGGTCGCCATCGCCGAGGTGTAGATCGACTCGACCGGCACCTGCAGCCCGGAGTTCTTCAGCCGCACATGCAGGTCGCGCGGGGTGTAGATCGAGTTGTTCGTCAGGACGAGGAACCGCTTCCCCGCCGACTGCAGCTTCTCGATGAGCTTGTTGGCGCCGGGAACCGGCACGCCCTCGTGGACGAGCACGCCGTCCATGTCCGAGAGCCAGCTGTCGAAGGGTCCAGGTGTAGTCATGCTCAACATCTTGCCATCGCATCGGTAAAACGACGAGGACCGGACGTAAAGTGGTGCCCGTGGAGACGGCATTGACAGCCGTGCTCGTCATCGCCGCAGGCGCCATGGCGGGCGCACTCGGCTACTGGACCATTCGAACCGCGAGGAACAAATGAGCGAGCGCGAAGTACCCGAAGAGTTCGCCTCGACCTTCGAGAAGGTCGGGCCCTACCCCTTCGAGGAGACCGACGACCTGCGCCGCGGTCCCAACCTGCACGACGACCTGCTGCCGCTGCTGCCCCTCGTCGGCCGCTGGCGCGGCCGCGGCCAGGGCGGCTACCCGGGCACCGGGGACTTCCTGTACGCCCAGGAGGTCAGCTTCCTCCACGACGGCCGCCCGTTCCTGCGCTACCACTCCCGGTCCTGGATTATCGACGCCGACGGCAAGCCCGTCCGCCCCGCGGCCCAGGAGACCGGCTGGTGGCGCGTCGTCAAGGGCGACGACCCCCGCCGCCCCGAGATCGAAGTGCTCCTGTCGCACCCCACCGGCATCCTCGACATGTACTACGGGCATGTGGACGGCACCCGCATCGAGCTCGCCACCGACGCCGTTGTCCGCTCCCCGCAGGCCAAGGAGGTCACCGCCGGGAAGCGCCTCTACGGCATCGTCGAAGGCGCCCTCATGTACGCCCAGGAGCTCGCCGCCGAAGGCAAGCCCCTCAGCCCCCACCTGAGCGCCAGCCTCGCCCGGGTCACCGGCTAGAAGTCGCCCGGCCAGAGGTCGTCTTCCGGCGGTGCGGGCTTCGGGGTGTGGACGGTGGTCTTCACCGGTCCCGCGCCCGCTTTGAGGAGCAGGTCCAGGACCGCGACCGAGCCCTTCTTGTGGAGGGGCTCGTTGCCGTTGCCGCACTTGGGGCTCTGGATGCAGCTCGGGCACCCGTAGCGGCAGTCGCAGCTGGCGATCGCCTCGCGGGTCGCGCCGAGCCAGTCCGTCCACTTGCGGAACGCCTGCTCCGCGAAGCCCGCGCCGCCCGGGTGGCCGTCGTAGACGAACACCGTGGGCAGCTCCGTGTCCATGTGCGCGGGCGTCGAGAGGCCGCCGATGTCCCACCGGTCGCACGTCGCGATCAAGGGCAGCAGCCCGATCGACGCGTGCTCGGCCGCGTGCAGCGACCCCGCCAGGTCCGGGATGCCTTCCAGCGCTTCGGGTTCCACCGTCCACCACACCGCGACAGTGCGGAGCGTCTGCGGCGGCAGGTCGAGCGGCTGCGTGTCGATCACCTCGCCCGAAGGGAGCCTGCGGCGCTGGTACGAGATGACGTTCGACGTCACCTCCACCTCGCCCAGGCACAGCCGGACGTCGCCCATCTCCAGCCGCTCGCGCTCCGACAGCACCTCCAGGTGCGTGATCTCCTGCGCGCTGGTCGTCCACGGCGGCTTCGCCGCGTGCACGAGCGCCACGCCGTCGTCGAGGTCCAGGTCGTCCACGAGGAACGACTCGCCCTGATGCAGGTACAGCGCGCCCTTGTGCACCAGCCGGTGCGAGGCCGCCGCGTCGACCGTGCCGATCAGCCTGCCCGTCTTCGTCTCCGCGATGTCCACGCCCATCGGCCCCGAACCGCGCAGCGTGACCTCCGGCCGCTCCGAGCCGATCCAGTAGTACCGGCCCCCAGGGCGCCGGCGCAGCAGCTTCTGCTCGCACAACTGCTCGGCCACCTCGCGGCTGCCCGGGATCATCTCCAGGTCCGCGTCCTTGAGAGGCAGCTCCTCAGCGGCGAGGCACAGGTGCCCGGCCAGGACATAGGGGTTGGACGGATCGCAGACGCTCGCCTCCACCGGCCGGTCGAAGATCGCCTCCGGGTGGTGCACCAGGAACGTGTCGAGCGGGTCGTCCTTCGCGAGCATGACGGCCAGGGCCTCGGTGTCGCCCCGGCCCGCCCGCCCGATCTGCTGCCAGAACGACGCCAGGCGGCCCGGATAGCCGCAGAGGAGGACCGCATCCAGGCCCGTCACGTCGATGCCCAGTTCGAGCGCGTTCGTGGTGGCGACGCCGAGGAGCTTCCCCTCACGCAGGTCCGACTCCAGATCGCGGCGGTGCTCGCGCAGGTACCCCGCCCGGTACGCCGCGATCCGGCCCGCCGCCGGGTCCGCGCCCAACCGTGACTTCGCTTCCGCCGCAACGATCTCCGCGCCCCGACGCGACGGCACGAACGCGAGCGTCCGGATGCCCCGGCGCGTCAGCTGCGCCAGCATCCGCGCCGTCTCGCTCAACGTCGACGCCTGCTGCGGCTCGCCCTCGATCTCGTACGTGACCGGCTCCCACAGCGCCACAGTCGCACCCGGATGCGGCGAGAAGTCCTGCGTCACCGCGACCGCCGGGCGCCCAGTGAGGACCGACAGCGACGCCGCCGGGTCCGCGGCGGTCGCGCTGGCCGCGATCACCGTGGGGCTCGCCCCGTAGTGCTCGGCGAGGCGCAGCAGCCGCCGCAGCGTGAGCGCGACGTGCGCGCCGAAGACCCCGCGGTAGACGTGGCACTCGTCGACCACGACGTATTTCAGGTTCTTGAGGAGTGACCGCCACATGCGGTGGCGGGGGAGCAGCGAGTGGTGGAGCAGGTCCGGGTTGGACAGGATCAGGTTCGCGAACCGCTGCGCCCACTGCCGGTGCTCGAACGGCGTGTCACCGTCGACGATCGCCGGGATCAGGCCCGGGACCTCGAACTCGCCCACCGCGCGGGCCTGGTCGGCCGCCAGCGCCTTCGTCGGGGCCAGGTAGAGCGTGCGGCCTTCACCGTCAGCTGCCGCTTCGGTGAGCAGCGGCAGCAGATAAGCGAGGCTCTTGCCGGAGGCCGTGCCGGTCGAGACGACCACGTCCCGGCCCTCGAACGCGTGCGTCGCGGCCTCGGCCTGATGCGGCCACGGGCGGGTGATCCCGATGCCGCCCAACGCATCCCGGACCGCATCGGGGACCCACTCGGGCCATTCGGTGCGCACGGACTCGCGAGGCGGGAGGCGGCGCAGGTGGCGCAATCCTCCGTCCTCTGATTCGAGTGCGGCTATGAGCTGGTCGACGGACACCGTCCAATGATGCCGCAGCCCACCGACACGACCGCCCGCCGCCGAAGCCGCGCGCCCGCAATTCGGTCATACGCTCCCGGCTCCACTCCACTGGGAACGCAGTACGCTTATGTCCCAAGACACAGCGTTCACCAGGCGCTGCCGGGCCCGCCCAGGCCCCGCACGCAGCGCCGGTGGCATGCGAAGCCGAGAGAGGGGAGCCACGGCGTGAGGGGAACATCAGGCGACGGCGCGGCCGAGCCCGAGCTGGGGCTCAGCCTCTCCGAGGTCGGCGACTACGCGGTCATCAGCGTGACCGGCGAGATCGACATGTACACCGCGCCGCAGCTGCGCGAGGCCGTCCGCCAACTCTCCTCCGAGGGCCGCATGCGGGTCGCGATCGACCTGACGCCCACCGAGTTCTGCGACTCCACCGGCCTCGGCGTCCTCATCGGCGCCCGCCGCCGCCTCTCCGACGCCGGGGGCAGCCTCGTCGTCGTCTGCGCCAACCCGCGCATCCGCAAGCTCCTGGACCTCACCGGCCTCGACAAGGTGCTCGATGTCCGGGAAGCGGTGCCCGGCGAGTGAACGGCTCCAAGCACGACCGCGCTGGGGGACGGACCGAGGCGGTCACCGTCCGGTTCGCGTTCACCCCCGCCGCCGCCTACGTCCGCGCCGCCCGCCTCGTGGCCGCCGACGTGGCCGCGCACGCCGGGGTCGCCACCGGGCTGCTCGACGAGGTGCGGCAGGCGGTCGGCGAAGCGTGCACGCGTGCGGTGCTGCGGCACCGGGACCGGGGCATCGACGACCTCGTGCGCGTAGAGTTTTCGATCGGTGATCGTTTTGTTGCGAAAATCACGGATAACGCGCAGGATCTGCGCGCGCGCTCGAACGGCCGGATCGGCGCGGGCGTGGGCGGCGGCGATGCACGGGCGAACGATCACGACGCGATCGAAGAGGACACCCTCTCCGAGGAGATCACCCTCATCGTCCTGGGCGGACTGGTCGAAGACCTGGTCGTGACCGGTCCCGACGCCGACGGCGGCACCACGGTCAGCATGTCCTGGCCCCTGCCCGGCTCCGGCTCCGCGACCGACCACTGAGGCATTGACCACGCCCGGAAACAGGCGTGACCGTCCCCACTTCTAAAGCGCTCACATCGTTACACTCCGCACGTTAAGTCTGCCGGGCCGTAGGCCCGGCCCCCGGCCGCAGTCTTACCCGTCCCGCGGCCCCTTACGTGTCTCCAGCGCGCGGTGCCCCGCGCGCTGCACTGTTGGAGGAATACATGCATACGTTGCTCGCCAATGGCGACGAGGGCGTAGGTGAGCTCGCGGGCTCGAACCTCAGCCTGGTCGTGGTCGCCGCAGCGCTCGCGCTGGTCGCCCTCGGCGGCGCCGCCGCGCTCGTCAAGAGCATCCTCGCGGCCGGAACCGGCACCGACAAGATGCGCGAGATCTCCGGCGCCGTCCAGGAAGGCGCCTCCGCTTACCTGCGCCGCCAGTTCCGCGCGCTCGGGGTCTTCGTCGTCATCGCCGTGGTCCTGCTCTTCCTGCTGCCCGCCGAAGGAGGCACGGACGTCCGCATCGGACGCAGCGTGTTCTTCATCGTCGGCGCGCTGTTCAGCTCCTTCATCGGCTGGGCCGGGATGAACATGGCCACCCGCGCGAACGTGCGCGTGGCCGCGGCCGCCCGCGACGGCGAGCCCACCACTGCGATGCACCTGGCCTTCCGCACCGGCGGCGTGGTCGGGTTCCTCACGGTGGGTCTGGGCCTGCTCGGCGCCTCCGTCGTGGTCTTCGTCTACAACGGCGACGCGCCGGTGGTCCTGGAGGGCTTCGGCTTCGGCGCCGCGCTCCTGGCCATGTTCATGCGCGTCGGCGGCGGCATCTTCACCAAGGCCGCCGACGTCGGCGCCGACCTCGTCGGCAAGGTCGAGCAGGGCATCCCCGAGGACGACCCGCGCAACCCGGCCACGATCGCCGACAACGTGGGCGACAACGTCGGCGACTGCGCCGGCATGGCCGCGGACCTGTTCGAGTCCTACGCGGTCGTGCTCGTCGCGAGCCTCATCCTCGGCCGCGCCGCGTTCGGCGAGACCGGCCTGGTCCTGCCGCTGCTCGTCGCCTCCGTCGGCATCGTCTGCGCCATCCTCGGCGTCATCATCACCCGCATGCGGGCCTCCGACGCCTCGGGCCTCACCGCGATCAACCGGGCGTTCTACATCTCCGCGGTCGTCTCCGCGCTGCTCACCGTCGCCGCGGTCCTGTGGTACGTCCCGTCGGACTGGGCCTCGCTCGGCACCGCCATCAGCGACGCCGACGTCCCGGTCAACCCGCAGGTCTTCGCCATCGTCGCCGTCGTCATCGGCATCGCCCTGGCCGCGGTCATCATGGCGCTGACCGGCTACTACACCGACACCCGCCACAAGCCCACCAAGGCCGTCTCGGCCTCGACTCGCACCGGCGCGGCCACCAACATCCTGTCGGGCTTCTCGCTCGGCCTGGAGTCGGCCGTCTACACCGCGCTGTGCATCGCCGCTGCGGTGTTCGGCGCGTACCTGCTCGGCGGCGGCGAGATCCTCGTCAGCCTCTTCGCGGTCGCGCTTGCGGGCTGCGGCCTGCTCACCACCGTCGGCGTCATCGTCGCGATGGACACCTTCGGGCCCATCAGCGACAACGCGCAGGGCGTCGCCGAGATGTCCGGGGACGTGGAGGGCGACGCCGCCCGCACCCTGACCGACCTCGACGCGGTCGGCAACACCACCAAGGCCATCACCAAGGGCATCGCGATCGCGACCGCCGTCCTGGCCGCGACCGCCCTGTTCGGCTCCTACACCGACGCGGTGGCCGCCGAAGGGCTCATGGGCGAGGCGCTGCTGGCCACGCTGAACATCGCCGACCCGGCGAACATCGTGGGCTTCATCATCGGCGCCTCCGTCGTGTTCCTGTTCTCGGGCCTCGCCATCAATGCCGTCGCCCGCTCGGCCGGGGCCGTCGTCACCGAGGTCCGCGACCAGTTCAAGCGGTTCCCGGGGATCATGGAGGGCACCCAGCGGCCCGAGTACGGCCGCGTCGTCGACATCTGCACCCGCGACGCCCAGCGCGAGCTGGTCACGCCGGGCCTGCTCGCCATCACCGCGCCTATCGCGGTCGGTTTCGGCCTGGGCGTCGGCCCGCTCGCCGCGTACCTCGCGGGCGCGATCGCGTGCGGCGTGCTCATGGCCGTCATGCTCGCCAACTCGGGCGGCGCGTGGGACAACGCGAAGAAGGACATCGAGGACGGCAACCACGGCGGCAAGGGCTCCGACGCCCACGCCGCGGCCGTGATCGGCGACACCGTCGGCGACCCGTTCAAGGACACCGCGGGCCCGGCGATCAACCCGCTCCTCAAGGTCATGAACCTGGTGAGCCTCATCATCGCGCCCGTCGTGGTGGTCTACACGGTCGACGGCGTCGGCGAGCACGCCGGCGGGCCGGTCCGCTGGATCATCGCCGGTCTCGCCGTAGCGGTCCTGGTCGCGGCGATCTGGGTCTCCAAGCGCCGTTCTGCGGTGGTGGAGGCGGGGGAAGCCCGCGCCCCGGAACAGCGTGAGTCGGTCGAAGTCGGCTAACTGACTGAGCTCATGCTCAGCTCGCAAGCTCACTGATTCTGGGTTTCGTCAGCGTGTGCCCCGGCCGATCGGACCGGGGCACACCCATACTCAGGGGACGCAATGCGGAAGCGTGAGCTACCGTAACGAATCGAGTGCATTTTCCGAGTGAACGGTGGGAGCAGTGGCGGACATCAAGCGCCTTGTCATCGTGGAGTCCCCGGCGAAGGCCAAGACGATCGCCTCCTATCTCGGCCCCGGCTATATCGTCGACTCCTCGCTCGGGCACATCCGGGACCTTCCGCGCAGCGCGAAGGAGATCCCGGCCAAGTACAAGGACAAGGCCTGGTCGCGGCTGGGCGTGGACGTCGACAACGACTTCGCGCCGCTGTACATCGTGAACCCGGACCGGTCCGCGCACGTCAAGAAGCTCAAGGGCTACCTCGCGGAAGTCGACGAACTCTTCCTGGCCACCGATGAGGACCGCGAGGGGGAGGCCATCGCCTGGCACCTGCTCGAGACCCTGAAGCCGAAGGTCCCGGTCAAGCGGATGGTCTTCCACGAGATCACGCCGCAGGCCATCGCCGAGGCCGCCGCGAACCCGCGCGAGCTCAACCAGGACCTCGTCGACGCCCAGGAGGGGCGGCGCATCCTCGACCGGCTCTACGGCTACGAGGTCTCGCCGGTCCTGTGGAAGAAGGTCATGCCCCGGCTGTCGGCCGGGCGCGTCCAGTCGGTTGCCACCAGGTTGGTGGTCGAGCGCGAGCGGGCGCGTATGGCGTTCCGCGCCGCCGACTACTGGGACGTCTCGGTCAACCTCGCCACCGACGACGACCAGCGCTTCAAGGCCACCCTGATCGCCGTCGAAGGCGACCGCGTCGCCACCGGCAAGGACTTCGACGCCGCCACCGGGCGCGTCAAGGGCAATGTCGTCCACCTCGACGAGGCCGGGGCCCGGGGCCTCGCGCAGCGGCTCGAAGGCCGCGACTTCACCGTGCTCAAGGTCGAGAAGAAGCCGTACCGGCGCAAGCCGTACGCGCCGTTCATCACCTCGACGCTGCAGCAGGAGGCCGGGCGCAAGCTCCGCCTCTCCAGCGCGCAGGTCATGCGGGTCGCCCAGCGGCTCTACGAGAACGGCCACATCACCTATATGCGGACCGACTCGACGAACCTGTCGAACACCGCGATCAACGCCGCGCGCGCCCAGGCCGCCGAGCTGTACGGCGCGCAGTACGTGCCGTCCGAGCCGCGCCGGTACGCGCGGAAGGTGAAGAACGCACAGGAGGCGCACGAGGCCATCCGGCCCTCGGGCGACCGCTTCAAGACCCCGAACCAGCTCAAGGGCCAGCTCTCTGCCGAGGAGTACCGGCTGTACGAGCTGATCTGGCGGCGCACGCTCGCGTCCCAGATGGTCGACGCGACCGGGAACTCGACGTCGGTGCGCACGCGTGCGACGACCGCCGACGGCGAGCAGGCCGACTTCGGCGCGTCCGGTAAGACCATCACGAACCCGGGCTTCCTGCTCGCGTACGTCGAGTCCATCGAGGACGGCGACGCGGACGACGCGGAGAAGCGCCTCCCGGAGCTGGCCGAGCGCCAGCACCTGTCCGAGAAGGGCCTCGAGGCCGCCGGGCACACCACGCAGCCTCCGGCGCGCTACACCGAGGCGAGCCTCGTGAAGGCCCTGGAGGAGCGCGGGATCGGGCGTCCTTCGACGTACGCGTCGATCATGCAGACCATCCAGGACCGCGAGTACGTGTTCAAGAAGGGCCAGGCGCTCGTCCCGGCCTTCCGCGCGTTCGCCGTCATCGGCCTCATGGAGCGCCACTTCCCGCGCCTGGTCGACTACGACTTCACCGCCGGGATGGAGAACGAGCTCGACGAGGTCGCCGCCGGGCAGGAGTCCCGCGAGGAGTTCCTGCGCAAGTTCTACTTCGGCGGGCAGGACAAGGAAGGCACCGTGGCCGCCTCGGGCGGGCTGCGGCACATGATCGAGGAAGAGCTGGCGAAGATCGACGCCCGCGAGGTCAACTCGATCCCGCTGTACACCGATGACAAGGGCCGCAACGTGGTCGCTCGCGTCGGCCGGTACGGCCCGTACCTGGAGCGCACGACGCCGGGGCAGGAGGAGCCCGCCGAGCCGGGCAAGCGCCCGTCGATCCCCGAGTCGATGGCGCCCGACGAGCTCACGCCCGAGAAGGGCCAGGAGCTGTTCGAGCTGGCCGAGAACGAGGGCGAGCTGGGCACGCACCCTGAGACCGATGAACCGGTGTTCGCCAAGACCGGCCGCTATGGCCCGTACGTGACCAGCGGCGAGAAGTCCTCGTCGCTGCTGACGGGCCAGAAGCTCTCGGAGATCACGCTCGCCGACGCGGTGAAGCTCTTGACGCTGCCGCGCCTGGTCGGCAAGGACGCCGAGGGCGAGGAGATCCGCACGGGCCTGGGCCCGCACGGCCCGTACGTGAAGAAGAACCGCGACTTCCGTTCCCTGGAGAACGAGGAGCAGCTGTTCACGCTGACCCTCGACGAGGCCGAGAAGCTGCTCGCGCAGCCGAAGACGCGCGGGCGCCAGCAGCGCGCGCAGACCCTCCTGAAGGAGCTCGGCCCGGACCCGGTGACGGGCAAGGAGGTCACGCTCAAGGACGGGCGCTTCGGCCCGTACGTGACCGACGGCGAGACGAACGCGTCGATCCGCAAGACCGACTCGATCGAGGACCTGACGATCGACCGCGCCGCCGAACTGCTCGCCGAGCGCCGCGAGAAGGTGTCCTCGGGTGCCGTGCCCGCCAAGAAGACCGCGAAGAAGGCGCCGGCCAAGAAAGCGGTGAAGAAGACGGCCGCGAAGAAGACCGCGGCCAAGAAGACCACCGTGAAGAAAGCCGCGGTCAAGAAGGCGGTCAAGAAGGCCGCGGCGAAGCCGTCCGAGGAGGACTGAGGAGGATCGCGCGCGTTCGACGGGCCGCCTTAGGCTTGCAGCGTGCGCATCACTTTCCTCCTCCGCAACGCCTGGGGCCTCGGCGGCACGATCAAGACCACGTTGAACACGGCGCACGCCCTGGTCGAACGCGGTCACGACGTGACGATCGTGTCCTGCACCCGCCACAAGGACAAGCCCGACTTCGACACCGACCCGCGGATCAGGGTCGTGTCGCTGTGGGACATCCGCGATCCCGCGAAGGGCGGCGAGACCCTGTCGCGCGCCGACCGGCTGCGCCGCAGGCTCCCGTCGTTCCTGCACTGGCGGCGCGCGGTCAACATGGACGCCGTCTCGATGCTCCTCGATCGGCGGATCAAGCGGTACGTGCGCTCGGCCGACGCTGACGTCCTCGTCGGCACCCAGGCGAACCTGAACTCCTACCTCGCCCGGTACGCCCGCAAGGGCATGCCCGTGGTCGCGCAGGAGCACCTGTTCCTCGACCACTACCGGCCGCAGGTGCGCCGGGCGGTCCTGCGCGACTGCCGCCGCTTCGACGCGGTCGTGACCATCACCGAAGCGGACGCCGCCGCGTACCGGGAGGCCGCGCCCGCGCGCGCCGGGCTCGTCGCGCACGTCCCGAACTCGATCCCGGCCCCGCCGGAGTCAGAGGCCGAGAGGGGCCCGGTCGTCATGGCCGTCGGCCGCCTCACCCGCATGAAGGGCTTCGACCTGCTCGTGGACGCGTTCGCGGCCCTCGCGCCGAAGCACCCCGAGTGGTCCCTGCACCTGTACGGGCGCGGCAGCGAGCGCAAGAACCTCGAAGCGCGCGTCGCCGAACTCGGCATGAAGGACGCCATCAAGCTCAAAGGCGGGGTCTCCCCGTTGGACGGCGCCCGCGCGGGCGCGTCGGTCGCCGTGGTGCCCTCCCGGTTCGAGCCGTTCGGGCTCGTCATCGTGGAGGCGATGGCCGCGGGGCTGCCGGTGCTGTGCACGGCGGTTCCCCACGGGCCCTTGGAACTCGTGGAGGACGGCGCGAACGGGCTGCTCGTGGCGGCCGAGGACGTCCCGGCGCTGAGCGCGGGCCTGGACCGGCTCATGACCGATGCGGGCCTGCGGGCGAAGCTCGCCGACGGCGGCCGCGCGAAGGCCCGCGAGTACGAGCCGGACGCGGTGGTCGGAGGTCACGAGGCCGTCCTGCGGCGGGCGGTGGAGGAACGGCGGGCCCGTACAGTGGGCTGAACGGTCCTCGCCCCGCCGCGCTGGTAGCGTGAGTGCCATTCGTGATATTTGAGGCCAGTGTGACTGAACGCTACTGAAACGGATGAGAGCGCCGTGTCGACGAACATCGTGATCCTGGCGGCCGGCGTCGGCTCCCGCCTCGGGAAGCCGCACCCGAAGCCGCTGACCCCCCTGGCCTCCGGGGAGACCATCCTCGGCCGCTCGCTCCGGCTGCTCACCTCCCGCTTCAGCCGCCACTCGATCCACCTCGTGGTCGGCTTCAAGAAAGAGGTGATCATGGAGGAGGTGCCCGACGTCGGGTTCATCTACAACCAGGCGTACGGCGACACGAACACCTCCAAGAGCCTGCTCAAGGCCCTGAACATCCTCGGCCCCGGCGGGGTCCTGTGGCTCAACGGCGACGTGGTCTTCGACCCGCGCGTGCTGGACGCGCTGCTGCCGCACATCGCGATGGACCGCTCGTTCATCTCGGTGAACACCGCTTCGGTGGCCGAAGAGGAGATCAAGTACACGCTCGGCCCCGACGGCTTCATCCGGCGCCTGTCCAAAGAGGTCCGCGACGGGGCGCTCGGCGAGGCCGTCGGCGTCAACTACGTGTCCTCGGCCGACCGGTCGATCCTGGCCAAGCGCCTGGCCGAGGTGGGCGACCAGGACTACTTCGAGCGGGGCATCGAGCTGGCGATCGAGAAGGACGGCGTGCACTTCGAGGCCATCGACATCTCCGCGCACGACGTCATCGAGATCGACTTCGCCGAGGACCTCTCCGAGGCCAACCGCCGCTTCCGCTAGGGGTGCGACCCGTTCGCCGGTGAGCGTCGAAGCCGCTCTCCGGGCCCCTCTGCGACCCCTGTGACCTGCGGAATCCACATGATGTGAATATCGCTCGAACGACAGAGGGAACGATCGGTGGCCTGGGCGTGAACTGTTAGGGTGGGCGACATGAAGGCTCTTGTACTCTCCGGCGGCGCGGGCACCCGCCTCAGGCCGATCACCCACACCTCGGCCAAGCAGCTCGTACCGGTCGCGAACAAGCCGGTCCTGTTCTACGGCCTCGAGGCGATCGCCGACGCCGGGATCACCGAGGTCGGCATCATCGTCGGCGACACCGCCGCGGAGATCCGCGAGGCCGTCGGCGACGGCTCCGAGCTGGGCATCAAGGTGACCTACATCCCGCAGGACGCCCCGCTCGGCCTGGCCCACGCGGTCCTCATCGCCAAGGACTTCCTCGGCGACGACGACTTCGTCATGTACCTCGGCGACAACTTCATCGTCGGCGGCATCTCGGGTCTGGTCGACCAGTTCCGCGCCGACAAGCCCGACGCGCAGATCCTGCTCACCCAGGTCTCCGACCCCCGCTCGTTCGGCGTGGCCGAGCTCGACGCGGACGGCAAGGTCGTCGGCCTCGAGGAGAAGCCCAAGGAGCCCAAGAGCGACCTGGCCCTCGTCGGCGTGTACCTGTTCACCCCGCTGATCCACGAGGCCGTGCGCTCGATCGAGCCGTCGTGGCGCGGCGAGCTGGAGATCACGCACGCCATCCAGTGGCTCATCGAGCAGAAGCGCGACGTCCGCTCCACCACGATCCACGGGTACTGGAAGGACACCGGCAACGTCACCGACATGCTGGAAGTCAACCGGACCGTGCTCGAGACCCTCGAGCCCGCCCTCGAAGGCGAGGTCGACGCGGCCAGCGAGATCATCGGCCGCGTCCAGATCCACAAGACCGCGAAGGTCTCCGGCAGCCGCATCGTCGGCCCCGCGATCATCGGCGCAGGCTCGGTCGTCGCCGACTCGTACGTCGGGCCCTTCACGTCCATCTCGGACGACTGCCGGATCGAGGACGCCGAAGTGGAGTACTCGATCCTGCTCAAGGAGTCCTCGATCGTCGGCGTGCGCCGCATCGAGGCCTCGCTCATCGGACGGAACGTCGAGATCACCCCGGCGCCGCGCGTCCCCGCGGCCCACCGGCTCGTCATCGGCGACTACAGCAAGGTGCAGATTTCCTCATGACCACGAAGATCCTCGTGACCGGCGGGGCCGGCTTCATCGGCTCCCACTACGTGCGCACCGTCCTCGGCGAGCACGGCCCGGCCGACGTGGCCGTCACCGTCCTCGACAAGCTCACCTACGCGGGCAACCCGGCGAACCTCGACGAGGTCCGCGAGCACCCGGGCTTCGACTTCGTGCAGGGCGACATCTGCGACGCCGAGCTCGTCGGCAAGCTCATGGCCGAGCACGACCAGGTCGTCCACTTCGCGGCCGAGTCCCATGTGGACCGATCGATCGACGGCGGCGCCGAGTTCGTGCGCACCAACGTGGTCGGCACCCACACGCTCATCCACGCCGCCCACCTCGCGGGGATCGAGACGTTCGTGCACGTCTCCACCGACGAGGTCTACGGCTCGATCGACGAGGGCTCCTGGCCCGAGACCGACCCGCTCGCGCCCAACTCGCCGTACTCGGCCGCGAAGGCGTCCTCGGACCTCATCGCCCTGTCGTACCAGCGGACCCACGGCCTCGACGTGCGCGTGACCCGCTGCTCCAACAACTACGGGCACCACCACTTCCCCGAGAAGGTCATCCCGCTGTTCGTCACGAACCTGCTGGACGGCAAGAAGGTCCCGCTCTACGGCGACGGCGGCAACGTCCGCGACTGGCTCCACATCGACGACCACGTGCAGGGCATCGAACTGGTCCGCACCAAGGGCCGCTCGGGCGAGGTCTACAACATCGGCGGCGGCACCGAGCTCTCCAACAAGGAGCTCACCGGGCTGCTGCTCGAAGCGTGCGGCGCCGACTGGGAGACCTCGGTCGAGTACGTGACCGACCGCAAGGGCCACGACCGCCGCTACTCGGTGGACTGCACCAAGATCGAGACCGAACTCGGGTACACCCCGAAGAAGGACTTCAAGACCGGCCTCGCCGAGACCGTCCAGTGGTACCGCGACAACCGCGCGTGGTGGGAGCCCCTGAAGGACAAGGCCGCCCTGTGAGCACCTGGCTGATCACCGGCGGCGCGGGCATGCTCGCCCAGGACGTGCGCACCCGCCTCGAAGACGCTGGTGTGCGCGCGGTCGTCCTGTCCCGCAAGGAACTCGACATCACCGACGCTGAGTCGGTGGCCGCCGCCCTCGCCGAGCACGCCCCCGCCGTCGTGGTCAACTGCGCCGCCTGGACCGCCGTCGACGACGCCGAGGAGCAGGAGGCCGCCGCCCTCGCCGTCAACGGCGACGGGCCGCGCCGCCTCGCCGAGGCCTGCAAGGAGACCGGGGCCGTGCTGCTCCAGGTCTCCACCGACTACGTCTTCGCCGGGGACGCCACCGCGCCCTACGCCGAGGACGCCCCGACCGCGCCGAAGAGCGCCTACGGCCGCACCAAGCTCGCGGGCGAGGAAGCGGTCCTGGAGCTGCTGCCCGACACGGGCTACGTCGTCCGCACCGCCTGGCTCTACGGCGCCGGCGGCGGCAACTTCGTGCGCACCATGATCAAGCTCGAAGGCATCAAGGACACGCTCGACGTCGTCGACGACCAGCGCGGCCAGCCGACCTGGACCTGGGACCTCGCCGACCGCCTCGTGCGCCTCGGCGAAGGCGCCCTCGCCGGGACCGCGCCCGCCGGGGTCTACCACGGCACCAGCTCGGGCGAGACCACCTGGTTCGGGCTCACGCGCCGGATCTTCGAGCTCCTGGGTGCCGACCCGGAGCGGGTGCGGCCCACCACGAGCGAGGCCTTCAAGCGCCCGGCACCGCGCCCGGCGTACAGCGTCCTCGGGCACGACCGCTGGAAGGACGCGGGGATCGAGCCGATCCGCGACTGGCGCGAGGCCCTGGACGCGGCGTTCCCGGCCCTCCCGAAGGACTGAAGCTCTTGGCGATCAAGGTCAGCGTCGTCGTCGCCGTGCGCAACATCGGGGGTGACATCGACCGCAACGTGAAGTCGATGCTCGCCCAGACGCTGCCCGCCGACGAGTTCGAGGTGGTCTACGTCGACGACGGTTCGACTGACGATTCCGTCGAACGTCTGGAGAAGGCCGCCAAAGGGCGCTCGCACCTGCAGATCGTCCGCTCCGAGCACTCGGGTTCCTATGGCGCGCCCCGCAATCTCGGGCTCGACCGGGCCCGGGGCGAGTTCGTGCTGTTCGTCGATGACGACGACTCGCTGGGGCCGGACGCGCTGCGCCGCCTCTACGAGTTCGCCCACGTCAATGAGGCGGACATCGTGCAGCCGTTGCTCGTCAGCGGGTTCCCCGAGGCCGCGCACCCGGTGCTGCGGCACACGGCGAAGCGCGCCGGGCTCGGCGACTCCGACGTGGTGCGGGCCCTGTCGGGACACAAGCTGTTCCGCCGCTCGTTCCTCCACGATCATGGCCTGCGGTTCGACGAGGGCAAGCGGGTCCTGGAGGACTTCGCGTTCACCGCCGAAGCCTATTGCGCCACTGAGCGGATCGCGGTCTACGCCGACTACCCGGCCTACCAGTGGCGCAGCCGCCACCACGCCGTGCGCGGCGCGGGCGGCCTGCACGGCCGCGAGGCCTGGTTCGCCCACGTCTCGTCCATCATGGACACGTTTGCTTCCGGGCTCGACGGCGCGGCCCGCGACCGGGCCCTCGGCCGGGTCTACGAGGTCGAGGTCCACGACCAGCTGCTGCGCCGCATCGACTGGGTCGACTCCGCGCAGGGCTTCGACGCCTGGTACGAGGAGGCCCGCAAGGCCGTCGCCGCCCACATGCCGTCCACAGTGGGCGGCACGCTGGGCGTCTTCACCAGTGTTGCGAGCGCGCTGCTCGAACGCGGCGACCGCGACCGGCTCGCCGACTGGTACCGGCTCATGCGCTCGGTGCGGACCGCATCGCGGCTCGAACGCGCCGAATGGAATGCAAGCGGCGCACTGGAACTCGACGCGACCGCGCGTCTCGTCTGGGGGGACGGCGACGCGGTCCGCTTCGTGATGGAGGGCGACAGCGTCTTCCTCGACCCGTCGCTGGCGGAGCGGTTCGGCATCGACGCCGCCCTGCTCGACGTCACCGAAGAACTCTTGGCGCACACCGGCGCGCTGTCGATCGCGCACCGCGAGGACGGGCAGCGCTGGCCCTGTCCCGCCGAGCTCACGCTGACGCTTGTCGAGGACGCCGACGGACTCACTTCGGGCTTCAAGGTCTCCGGCTCGGTCCCGACCGAGGCGCACGAGGGCCGCGAGCGGCTCGCGCGCGGCCTGTGGGACGTCAGCATTGAACTGTCCGGCTTCGGGCTGTCCCGCAGCCTGCGGCTCGGTGCCGACCGCGCACCCGGCGCCGATGCGCTCGGTCCGGCCGTCCTCGGTTCGCCCGCGCGCGGCGTGATCCCGTTCTTCACCACCGCCACAGGCGAACTCACGGTCGACGTCGGCAAGAAGGCCCGGACCCTCTCGGGCCACCTGTCCGGCCGCGAGGTCGTCCGCTCCGGCCAGGCACTGCTGCTCGACGCGGCCACCGCGCCGAGTACCGCGAGCGTCGGCTCCAAACTGCTCGTCGAAGACGGCGCCGGAGACTGGTACGAGGTGCCGGTGTCCATGCGCCCCTTCGAGAACCGCTGGCGGCTTGAACTGCCCCGCACCGTCCCCGGCCTCGCGCCCGGCGACGGGCGGCTGTTCGCCCGCCTCGACCCGGGCGACGTGCCGCCCCTGCCGCTCGGTGCCGTGCGCATCGGCCGCGGTGGCGAGCTCGACCCGACCACTGCGTTAGCGCCGAGGCGCGGCGCCCAAGCCATTCCACTGCCATGTCAACGGAAGGACTCGAACCGATGACGGTGAAGGTCAGCGTGATCATCCCGGTCTACAACCCGGGCAAGTACATCGAACCCGCCATCGACTCGCTGCTGCGCCAGACGCTGCCCGCGTCCGAGTTCGAGGTGCTGTTCGTCAACGACGGCTCGAGCGACGACACCCCGGCGATGCTCGACAAGCTCGCCGCCGAGCACGCGCACTTCAAGGCCATCCACATCCCGAACTCGGGCTGGCCGGGCAAGCCGCGCAACGTCGGGGTCGACGCCGCGCTCGGCGAGTACGTGCAGTTCCTCGACCAGGACGACTACCTGGCCTCGGACGCGCTGCGCCGCCTGTACGACATGGGGCACCGCAACGGCTCGGACATCGTGATCGGCAAGGTCGCCTCGAACTTCCGCGGCGTTCCGCACGGCGTGTTCAAGGCCGACCGCGACAAGGTCGACCTGAAGACCTTCCCGCTGTACGACAGCCTCACCCCGCACAAGATGTTCCGCACGGCCTTCCTGCGCGAGAACAAGATCGCCTACCCCGAGGGCAAGCGCCGCCTCGAGGACCAGCTGTACATGATGGAGACGTACTTCCCCGCGAAGGTGGTCTCCATCCTCGGTTCGTACACCTGCTACTACTACTCCAAGCGCGACGACGGCAAGAACGCCGGCTCCGCGAAGCTCGTGCCCTCGGGCTACTACAAGAACCTCCGCGAGGTCCTCGACGTCGTCGTGGCGAACACCGAGCCCGGCGAGTACCGCGACAAGCTCCTGCGCCGCTTCTACCGCGTCGAGATGCTCGGCCGCATCTCCGAGCCCGCGATCCTGCGCTACGAGGACGACTACCGCGACGAGATGATCGACGAGATCCGGGCCCTCATGGCCGACTTCGTCACCGACGGCGTCCACGATGGACTCGGTGCGATCCAGCGGATGCGCTCGCAGCTGCTGCGCGCCGACGACCGCGAGGGCCTGATCCGCATCGCGCGCTTCTCGGCCTCCGTCAAGGCCGCGTCCCGCTTCGAGGACGCCGAGTGGACCGGCGACGGCCGCATGCGCGTCGCCCTCAGCGCCCACCTCACCCACGGCGAGGACGCCGAGCCGTTCGAGTTCCAGGAGAAGGACGGCCGCTACTACCTCGCGCCCGAGCTGACCCGCGAACTCCTCGGCTCGGACGAGCCGGTCGACGTCACCGACGAACTCGACGGGTTCGCCGCCGAACTCTCCCTGCGCAACAGGGAGACCGCGGTCGAGTGGCCCTGCCCGGCGACCTTCGTGGCCGAGCTCGACGAGGCCGGGGACGGCCGCAAGCGCGTCGTCCTGCGCGGCACCGGCTACCTGCCGACCGAGGCCGTCAAGGGCCGCGGGCGCCTCGGCAAGGGCATGTGGGACGTGTGGGCGCCGGTGCGCGGCCTCGGCGTGGTCAAGAAGGCCCGCATCGGGGCCGAGCGCGACAAGGCCCTCGACGCGAACTGCTTCCCGGCGCTGCTCGGATCGCCCGCGCGCCGCGTCATCCCCTACTTCACCGACCCGTACGGCAACATCACGCTCGACGTGAGCCGCGGCGCCCGCGACCTCTCGGAGGTCATGGCGGGCAAGCCGGTCCACCTCGCGAACGAGCACCCGGCCGAGCTGCGCCTGGAGATCTACACGTCCGCGCGCACCGCGCCGCGCGAGACCATGGTTGAACTGAGCTCAGCCGAGCTGTCCTCGGGTGAAGGCACGCACCGCTTCAAGGCCTCGCTCGTGCAGGCCCTGGACCGCGCGCACCTGCGCCTGCCGGGCAAGGTCCGCGGCGTCCCCGCGGGCGACTACGACCTGACCGCGCTGCTGACCAACCCGGAGAAGCCCGGCGTGCGCCTGTGCGGCGCCACTGTGGACGCCTCGGGCCGGCTCACGGTCACGGGCGTCGACCTGCTCGACCAGGCGATGCTCGCGGAGATCAGTGCGAAGCGCCGCAAGGACCTCCTCAAGCGGGCCGTCCGCTCCGTCGGCGTCCCGATCGCGCGCAAGCTCCCCGCCTCGGCGCGCAAGCGCCTGCGGGGCATCGCCGCCCGGCTGTGAACCGAATAACGAACCGGAAAGTGACTCCACATGCGACAGCTTGACATCCCGGGGGCGTGGGTCTTCGAGCCCAAGGTCTTCGGCGACAGCCGCGGCAGCTTCCACGAGTGGTTCAAGGCGCCCGCCTTCACCGAGGCCGTGGGCCACCCGCTGAACCTAGTGCAGGCGAACTGCTCGGTCTCCAGCAAGGGGACCCTGCGCGGCATCCACTTCGCGGACGTCCCGCCGAGCCAGGCCAAGTACGTCAAGTGCGTGCGCGGAGCCATCCTCGACCTCATCGTCGACATCCGCGTCGGCTCGCCGACCTTCGGGCAGTGGGAGCTCGTGCGCCTCGACGACCAGGACCACCACTCGGTGTACCTGTCGGAGGGCCTCGGGCACGGCTTCATGGCGTTGAGCGATGACGCCACGGTCGTCTACCTGTGCTCCGAAGGCTATGCGCCCGAACGCGAGCACGGTGTCAACCCGCTCGACCCCGCTATCGGGATCGAGTGGCCGGAAGGGTTCGAGCCGCTGCTGTCCGACAAGGACGCCGCGGCCCCGAGCCTGGCCGAAGCCGAGGCCCAGGGCCTGCTCCCGACGTGGGAAGCCTGCCAGGCGTACTACGCCGAGCTCAACGGCTAGTTAGACCTTCGAGGACCGCGCGCGCCGCGTGCGGTCCTCGCCCGGCTGCTGGGCCGGGATGCGCGTAGACGTGCCCCGGCCCGCGCCGATCCGCTTCCGGGCCGCCTCGGCTAGCCGCCGGGCGGTGAGGCGGCGGTCGGAACCGAGCATGAGCTGGTTGCCGCGCTTGGTGAAACCCTGTATGAGCTGCCACTGCCCGCTCTTGTCGCGGGCCTGCTGCGGTGCCGGGTGCCGCTTACCGTGCAACGGCCCGCCGAGGCGGGAGCCGAAATGCGCGCGCCGCTCCGCGCCGTCGACGCCGACCACGATCTCGAAGTACCAGTCGCCTTGGGTCGCACTGGAACCGCAGAACGCTTCGACGCCCGTCTCCAGCGTGAAATGCCCGTCCTCGTGTTCGAGGTCGAAGGCGTGCACCGCACCTGAGCGGCAGTGCACCGCTTCGAGCCGCAGCCGGATCAGGTCGCTCGGCACCGGCGCCAACCGCGCCGTCCCCTCGATCCGAAGATGCGAGCCGGTCAACTCGACCCGCTTGAGCCAGTGGCGGACCTCAAGGGAGGCACTGAGGTCGACCCACGGGCCCGGCCCGGTTCCGACCTCGCGGCCCGGCAGGCCGAGGTAGACGCGGCCGCCCCGGCCGGTGAACACCAGGTCGTCGGGGTGCGCGAGCGCCCACTCCAGCTCGTCGGCCAGGCCGTTCAGCACCAGCTGGTAGTACAGCTGCCGGGTGCGGCTCAGCAGGGCCGCCGCCCCGGGGGTGTACCAGAGCTGCGCCGCGTCCCGCAGTGCGCCGAAATGCCGTTGGCGCCCTTCAGGATCGGTCGCATTGGTGAAGCGCTTGAACTGGCTGTCGCCCTCGACCTCCCAATGCCGCTTCATCAGATAGTCCCGCTGCGGCCCGGCCGGGACCTTCGAGGCCACCAGCTCGGCCATCGCCAGCAGGAGCGGCTTGGGAGAGAACGCCCGCCCGCCCGGCGCCGGCGAGCCGCCGTGGGTGAGGTTGCCGCCGTCGTCGCGGTCCACGATGCAGTAGCAGTCGTAGTCGGCGACCACCGAGATGGCGCGGGCGTGGAAGTAGGCGTTGAACGTGAAGAACTGGTCCTCATCCCCGCGCCGGTCCTCCGGGAAGCGGATGCCGTGCTCCTCGAGCAGGCTGCGCCGGAACAGCTTCCAGGGCCCCAGAGTCCAGTAGACCCGCGACGAGTACAGGTCGGCGCGCGGCTGGGTCCGATTGAACATCGAAGCCGGGGGGACGCGCCCGCCCTCGCCCCGCATCTTGCCGAGCACGACGTCGGATTCCTGCTCCTCGGCCATGGCCACCATGCGTTCGAGGCCTTCGGTACCGAGGTGGTCGTCGGCGTCGAGGAAGAACACGTACGTCCCGCGCGCGAGTTCGAGTCCCCGGTTTCGCGGCACGCTCGGCGTACCGCTCGCCGCCTGGTGGAGCACCCGCACCGAACCGGGTTCAGCCGCCGCGAACGCGTCGAGCACGACGCCGCTGCCGTCAGTCGAGCCGTCGTCGACGGCGATCACTTCCATGCGGTCCATGCCGATCGACTGCTTGCGCAGCGACTCGATGCCCTTGTGCAGGTAGGGCATCGCGTTGTGGACGGGTATCACGACCGAGACGATGGGCGTTTCCATGGGCTGAACGGGCTCCGAATCCTCCAGGTCACCGCCTGAACGCGGTGACCTCTGAGGAGAACACTGGAAGCCGGTCCCGCCTGGAAACCGAACGGCGTGTCCGCCGAGCCGTTAAGAGGCGTCGACCCCTCGCGGAGCGGCCACGCGCGTTGCCGCCGCGCCCTTGTTGCGCGGCTTCATGAGGCGGGCCTTCACACGGCCCAGCTTGGACCGGCGGATCGCCGCCCGCGCGATGCGCTTCGCGGTGAAGCGCGGCTCGACGCTGAGAACGAGCTGGTTGCCCTTGCCGTAGTCCACCGCGAGGCGCTGAGCGCCGATCACAGCAGACGGGCGCGGGCGGGCCTTGCCCTGGAGCGGGCCGCCGAGGCGGGCGCCCAGGGGCGCGCGCCGCTCGGTCTCGCCGACCACGACGACGAGCTCGAACCGCCAGGTTCCCTTGCCCGCGTGGAGGAACTCGTCCCGTTCGAACTCGGCCGAGAAGTGGCCGTCCTCGTGGTCGAGGTCGACGGCGATGACTTTCCCGGCGGTGTGGACGGCTTCGAGCCGCAGCCGGATGAGGTCGGAGGGGACGGGCGCGATGCGGCCGGTCCCGTCGACGCGCAGCTTGTCTCCCGAGAGGCGGACGCCCTTGAGCCAGTGTCGGACGTCGAGGGAGTCGCTGAGGTCGACCCACGGGCCCGCACCGGGCGCGACCTCGTCCTCGTAGCCGGGAACCGTGACGTAAACGCGGTCGCCGCGCCCGGAGAACGCGAGGTCGCTCGGGTCGCGCAGGATGCGCAGCAGGTCGTCGAGCCGGTCGTCGAGGACCAGTTCGTAGTTGAGCCGCCGCCCGGGCGGGAGCAGCGCGGCCGAACCGGGGGAGTACCAGCGTTCGGCGAGGGTCCGGAGCGCCTCGAAGCGCTGCTGCCGGGACTCGTCGGTGGGGTCGCTGAGGAGCCGCCGGGTCTCGTTGAGGCCCTCGACCTCCCAGTGGCGCTTCATCAGGAAGTCCCGCTTCGGCCCCTCGGGGAGGAGGCCGCCCACGAGCTCGATGAGCAGCTGCAGGTGGGAGCCCTCGGACTGCTTGAAGTGCTCGGGGGCCTTCATGCCGCCGCTGGTGAGGTTGCCGCCGTCCTCGCGCAGCACCACGTAGTAGCAGTCGTACTCGCCGACCACGGAGATGTTGCGGGCGCGGATGTACCCCTCGATGGTGAACAGCAGGTCCTCGATGAACCGCCGGTCGGTGCGGAACCGCAGGTCGTGCTCTTCCAGCATCGAGCGCCGGAACAGCTTCAGGCACGGCAGGTTCCAGTACACGCGCGAGGAGTACAGGTCCGCGCGAGGCTGGTCGCGTTCGAACATCGAGCGGGCCACGCCCCGGCCGTTGACGCTCACGAGCTTGCCGAGCACGACGTCCGACTCGTTCTCCTCGGCCATGTCGACCATGCGCTCCAGGGCCTCGGTGCCCAGGTAGTCGTCGGCGTCGAGGAAGAACACGTACTTGCCCCGCGCGAGCTCGATCCCCTTGTTCCGGGGGACGCTCGGCGTGCCGCTGGCCTCCTGGTGGACCACCCGGACGGTGTCGGGGTCGGCCGCGGCGAACGCGTCGAGGGCCTCGCCGCTGCCGTCGGTGGAGCCGTCGTCCACGGCGATGACCTCGAGGCGGTCCTTGCCGATCGACTGTCCCAGCAGTGACTCGATGCCCTTGAGGAGGTAGGGCATCGCGTTGTGGACTGGAATGACTACTGAGACGATTGGTGTTGCCATGTGGGCTTCCGGGCTCCGTACCTTCGTTGGTGGGGGCATACTGCGGGGCGGCTATCGATGATAGCCGAAATTGCCTGATCAGACATGGTGGGGCGGGTCGCGAGTGGCGTGTGGCAGGGCCCCTGTTCAGCGCTGCGCGAGGGCCCGCAGGACCGAGCGCGCCTGGCCGCCGCAGCGCAACTGGAGGCCGCCGTCGGGCCCGAACCCGAGCTCGGCCCTGACCCGGCCGAGCCGGTCCCGCCAGCGCGGCATGAAGTGCACGCGCACGCGCCGGTAGCGGCGCATGGGGCCGCCGAACCGCACACCGAAGGGCACGGTGGTCTCGTAGCCGCCGACGGCGATGGCGAGGTTCACGGCCCACGCGCCTTCGGCCTCGCCGATCGGGCCGATCGCGTCGTGCAGGTCGATCTCGGTGGTGAACTTGCCGTCGTTGTGCGGTGCGGGGATGCGGTGGGTCTCGCCGGTGCCGGGGGGGACGAGCTCCAGGTGGAGGGTGAGGCGGTCGGAGGGGATGCCGTCGAGTCGTCCCGTGCCGCGGAGCTTCAGGGCGGTGCCGTTCGTGCCGACCTCGTCGAGCCATTGGAGGACCGGGATGCCGTCGGTGACCTCGACCCAGGGCCCGGGGGTGCTGTCGCCCTCGGCGAGGGCGTCGGGGCCGCGGCCGGGGAGGGCGACCCAGAGGCGTCCGTCGCCGCCGACGAGGTCCAGCTCGTCCTTGCGGCGGCGGGCTTCGACGGCTTCTTCGAGGGTGCCGGTGAGGATGAGGTGGTAGGCGAGGCGCACGTCGGCGTGGAGGCGCGGGGCGATGGCGGGCGTGTACCAGCGCTGGAGGAGCTCGCGGAGCTTCTCGAAGTGGCGGCGCTGCTCATCGCCGCGCAGGCGCACGAGGCGGCCGAGTTCGTTGGGGCCCTCGACTTCCAGGTGGCGCTTCATGAGGTAGTCGCGCTTGGGCCCGGCGGGGACCGTGGCGCCGACGAGCTCGGTCATGAGCTCGAACGTGGTCTGCCAGTTGAAGCTGTTGGTCTTGGGGAGCTTCATGCCGCCGCGCGTGAGGTTGCCGCCGTCGTCGCGTTCGACGATGTGGTAGCACTCGTAGCGGGAGACGACGGAGATGTTGCGGGCGCGGTAGTAGGCGTTGAAGGTGAAGACCTGGTCCTCGCCGGTGCGGCGGTCGATGGGGAAGCGGATGCCGTTGTCCTCGAGGAGGCTGCGGCGGAAGAGCTTCCAGGGGCCGAGGGTCCAGTAGACGCGGGAGCTGTAGAGGTCGGCGCGGGGCTGGTCCTCGTGGAACATCGAGCGGGGCGCGCCGCGTCCGCCGTGGCCGACGACCTTGCCGAGGACGACGTCGGACTCGTTGGCTTCGGCGGCCTTGACCATGAGCTCGAGGGCGCGGTCGCCGAGGTAGTCGTCGGCGTCGAGGAAGAACACGTACTCGCCGCGCGCGAGGTCGACGCCCCGGTTGCGGGGGGCGCTGGGGCCGCCGGTGGCGTCCTGGTGGTGGACGCGGGCGAGGTCGGGGTGGGCGGCGGCGAAGGCGTCGAGGGTGTCGCCGCTCCCGTCGGTGGAGCCGTCGTTGATGGCGATGAGTTCGATGTTCCTGACGCCGATGCTTTGCCGCATAACGGAGGCCAGTGCCTTGTGGAGGTAGGGCATGGCGTTGTGCACCGGCATGATCACTGACACGACTGGCGTTCTCACGTCGCTCCGTACGTTGCTCGGGGGCGGCCCGGGGTTTCGAAGGCCTGTAGAGCATACGCGCGAGCACCCCCGGAAGGTTGCATGCGGAGGCGCGGGTCGCACGGGATTTCGGCTGGTCCGCGGCTCGCGGATCGCCTAATGAAGACGGTCTATATGCAGAGGTCAGTCGCGGTATTCGCGACGCGCGGCGGCGAGGAAGCCCTCTACGGCCGCTTCGCCCGAGGCGTCCCCGAGGAAGTACTCTCGGGTCTCTTTCCGTTGGGGCGCTTTGGAATCGGTGACGAGTAGTTCGTCGAGGACGGCTCCGATATTGGACGCGTCACTGTCGAGCCGGTAGGCGCCCTTGGCGATCCAGGCCTCGTCGGCGAAGCGCTCGCCGAGGCCGCCCATGTCGGTGACGGCGAAGGGCCGGTCGGAGGCGATCCAGTCGGTGGCGACGCCGCTGACGTCGCACACGGCGATGTCGGCGGCGTTGACGCAGTCGACGAGCCCGACGTTGCCGGTGGCCTGGGAGCCCCAGAGGTGGGCGCGGCCGGTGCGTTCGGCGTCGTCGGCGAGGAGCCGTTCGATCTCGTCGAGGTGGCGGGCGGCGGCGAGGTTGAACCGCGTGTAGGGGTGGGCGCGCATGATGACGGCGAGGTCGCGGCCGAGGGCCGCTTCGATGATCCGCTTGCCGATGGCGAGCGAGGAGTAGTCGAACTCGCTGGTGAGCCCGGTCCACGTGGGGGCGTAGAGGAGTACCTGCCGCGGGCCGGAGGCGGTGCGCGGCCCGGTGTGGACGGCGGCGAGCTGGGGGCGGCCGACCTTCGTGAAGTGGAGGTCGAGCCCGTGCGCGCGGTAGCGGTCGACGGCGGCCTGCCCGGCGACGAACACGGTGTCGTAGATCGCGGTGACCTTGTTGAAGCTGGAGGCCTTGTCGGACTCGCCGTGGAACAGCTGCAGGTGCTTGAGGTGCCCGAAGCGCACGAGGTGCGTGTTCAGCGCGGAGCCGTTGACGTAGAACGCGGCCTTGACGCTCGGCACGAGCAGCCGTTCGAGCTCGGACATCGACGGGGCGACGATGATCGGCGCCTCGGTGCGGCCCTGTAGCTCTGGGAGGTGGGTCTTCTCGCGGGCGACGATCGCGTACGGGTCGCCGAGCCGGTCGAGGAACGGCAGCCACATCTCGAGCTGGTAGGCCGATCCGGGCGGGCCGGAGAAGTGGACGATGAACGCGGGTTCGAGCGTTTCGAGCGCGTCGATGACGGCGCCGTCCCCGGCGTGTGCCGAACGGCGCCTTCGCAGGAGCGCCCCGGCGGCACCGGCCCCGGCCGCACCGGCGGTGGCGATCGCGGCGGCGGCCGCGAGCCAGAGCGGCAGTGCCGCGCCGGTCGCGAGCGATGCGGCGGCCGCGAGCGCGAGGGCCCCGCCGCCGATGCTGACGGCCTCGCCCATGACGCGCGGCGTGAACCAGGCGCGGTCGCGTTTGACGTCGAGGTTCGCGGTGGTCATATGGCCGGTCGCGACGGCGACCGCGAGCAGCGGTTCGAAGCCGACGACGGCGATGAGCGCCCCGGCGGCGATCGCGGCCGGGAGCGCGTCCTGCTGCGCCGCAACGATGCCGATGGCCGCGAGGGCGGTGCCGCGCGCGAACCGGTCCCGGTCGGGCCCGAGGTCGCGGTGGGCCCGCCACTCGAGGATCAAGGCGGCGGTTGCGAATGCCCATGCCGCCCAAGGCGTCCAGCTCCATGGGAGGAGCGCGGCCGCGATGGCGAGGGCGGCGAGGCCGGTCGTCGCGGTGCGGGCGAGGAGCTTGCGGAGCAGGCCCATCACTCGACGCTGGTCTCGGCGGGGGCCGGGTCCGGGGCGATGATCTCGGTGGCCTCGTCGGTAGACGTCTCGGCGTCGTGGCTGGCGGCGGCCTCGTCGGCGGTGGCGGTCTGCGCGCGGTTGCGCTGCTCGGCCCGGTCGCCCAGGTCGCGGGCGGCCGCGTTGAACCGCTCCTGCGAGGAAGGCTCGTCGGGGCCGAGGAGGTACGTCTTCAGCTCGGTCCGGTCGCCCGCGAGCGGGTCGGCCTCGGGGTCGCGGACGGCGGCGAGCAGCTCGCCGAGGCCGTCGGCGGCCGGGTCGAGGATGTACGCGGCGCGCACAGCGGTGTTGGCGGCCTTGAAGGCCTTCTCGCCGACCCCGGCCGAGTCGACGACCGCGTACGGCTTGCCGCTGGCGATGAAGTCGGAGACGACCGAGGAGATGTCGGAGACGAGCGCGTCGGCCTCGTTGAAGCAGTCGTACACGTTCGGCTGCGCGCCGGTGACGACGAGGTGCCGGTTCGCGGGCTGCGCGGCCCAGTACGCATCGGTCCAGGTGCGGGCGGTCCCGCGTTCGGCCTCGACTTCCTCAGGTGCGGTGACGGCGTCGCGAGACGACGCCGCATCTGTCCACTTGAGACCGGCGGCGTCGGCGTCGACCTGGCCCGGCGGCGCCGGGACGGCGGCGAGGGGGACCGCGCCGGAAGCCTGGTTCGCGGCCTCGATGAGGGCTTTGATGCGCAGGTCGGCGGCGCGGGCCTTGGCCGAGCGCGTGCCGGTGAACGGGTGCGGCTTGTAGACCACGCGCACGGGCGGCTCGGCTTCGAGCAGCGCCTTCACGATGATCTCGCCTTGCACGATCACGGAGGTCGTGCCCGGCTCGTCCGTCCAGTTCTCCCAGGTCGGCGCGTACAGCACGGTGGGGATGTCGCGCCCGGTCGGCTCGGTCGAGATGCCGTCGAGCTGCGGCCGCCCGACCTCGGCGACGTCCTCGTCGCGGACGCCGACGTCGGCGAGCGCCCAGCGGTCGCGCCCGGCCTTCCCGGCGGTCCACAGCTCGTCGTAGGCCTTGCCGAACGGGTTGATGCTGGCGACCTTGTCGCTGTCGCCGTGGCCGATGAACGCGTGCTTCATGGTCGGTACCCGCAGCAGGTGCAGGTTCTTGCCCACGTGCGCCGGGTACAGCGCCACGCGCACCGTGGAGAAGTCCATGTTCATGAGGTCGACCGCGCTGGGCACCACGAGCACCGGCACCGAGGTGCGGGCCAGGTCGGGCATGGAGTGCATCTCGCGCAGGATCACCAGCGGGCGTTCGCCCTCCATGCGCTCCAAGGTCTCCAGCCACATGTTGACCTGGTACGTCGCGTCCTTCGTGCCGGAGAACGAGAGCGCCACGGTCGGCTGGTAGCCCTCGCGCAGCCACCGGTTGAGCCACGACATGGCCTTCCCGGGGCTCGGCACCTGGTGGAACGGGCCCGCCCAGACGCTGAGCACGGCCAGGTACCCGAGGGCGGCCGCGAACGTGACGGCCGCGCCGATGTACCCGGGCGTGTTCGTGAGCGTGAACGAGGAGACCACGAGCCCGGCCACGAGCGGCACGTCCGTGTGGAGGACCTTCTCGCCCGCGCGGTTCTCGAGCCACGTCGGCGGCGCGTCCGAGATCTTCAGGGACGTCATGTCGATGTTGCGCGAGGCGAACGGCAGGGACCGGCTCTTGCGGACCATCGCGGTCAGGCCGCCGTGGAGGACCTGCACGGCCACGAGCGCGACGAACGCGAGCGTGGCGAGCAGGACCGACCGGTAGCTCAGGCCGTGCGAGCCCGCGAGACGGCTGACCAGCAGGATCACCAGGAGCTGGCGCACCAGGAACCGGTTGGAGATGCCGAAGCGCAGCTGCCGCAGCCGGATGATCAGCTCGTTGTACCGGCTGTGGAGCACGATGTCGGTCGCGTAGGAGACGACGAGCGCGGTGGCGAACGCCGCCGGGGACGGCATGAGCGCGGCGATGAGCATTGCCGGGTAGGTCAGGAGCATGAGCCCGGTGAGTCCGAGCCCGGTACGCCCGGCCTCCTGGACCGCGGTGCTGTTCCACAGTGCGCGCATGGACATGAGTCGCTTCGGTTTCCTGTCTGGTGTGTCCGGGCGGGACGGGCTATTCGATGCCGGTGTCGAGGACCCGGGCGATGGCCTGCTCGAACCCGCCGGTGGTCGGGTCGTCGCGGCGCACGTCGATCACCGCGCCGTTGAGGGCCGAGAGCAGCACGTCGAGGGACGTGCGGGCCACGGTCTCGGAGGCGAGCAGCGTCTCGGGGTTCTCCGAGCCGAACGCCTTGGTGCGCATGGGGGTCGCGGTGCGCTCGGGGTTGACGCAGTTGACCTGCACGCCCTCGTCGCTCCACTCCTCGGCGAGCGCCTGGGTGAGGTTCACCATGGCGGCCTTGGTGGAGGAGTAGAGGCTGTAGTCGCGGCGGCCCCGCGTGTAGCTGGAGGACGTGTAGAGCAGCAGCTGGCCCTGGGTGGCGGCCAGGTACGGGTAGGCGGCGCGGGCGATCTGCACGGGCGCGAGGTAGTTGACCTTGAACGTCTGGTCGATGTCCTCCTGGGAGGTCTCGTTCAGGCGTCCGATCTGGAGGATGCCGGCGGTGTTGACGACGTAGTCGACGCGGCCGGTCTCGCTGTGGGCGGTCTTGAGGGCCGCTTCGACCTCGTCGGGGTCCTCGACGTGCGTGCCGGTGGTGGAGCGGCCGAAGCGGAAGACGTCGGCGCCGTAGGACTCGGCGAGGTCGGCGAGGTCGGCGCCGATGCCGTAGGAGCCGCCGAAGACGACGAGGGTCTTGCCGGTGAGGCGCTCGCGGTAGGAGGCCTCGTCGGGGGAGGGCACCGCGGTCGACGCGAGCTGGAACAGCTTGTCGGCGATGTACAGGTCGACGGGCTGGGTGACCTTCATGTTCCACTCGTCGCCCGCGACCACGTGGATCGGGACGCTCGGCAGGTACTTGAGGACCACGGAGCAGTCGTCGGTGGCCTCGAACTGCGGGTCCTTGTCGGCGGCCTCGTAGGCGGCGCGGATGGTCGCGAGGGAGAACGCCTGCGGGGTCTGGCCGCGGCGCAGGCGGGCGCGGTCGGGCACGTCGGTGATGAACTCGCCGTCGTCGCCGTGGGTGCGGGTGACGATGACGGTGTCGGAGGAGGGGATGGCGACGTCGACGGCGTCGTACCGGTCGAGCGCGGCGACGGTCTCGGCGATGACGCGGCGCGAGATGAGCGGCCGGACGGCGTCGTGGAAGACCAGGCGGTGGCGCTCAGAAGCTTCGGGGCGGCCCTCGATGTGCGCGATGGCGGCCTTGGTCGAGTCGGAGCGGGTGCTGCCGCCGGGGATGACGTCGGCGACCTTCTGGAGCCCGGCCTTGGCGATCATGGCCTTGACCTCGTCGATGTACCCCTCGGCCATGAGGACGAGGATGTCGTCGATCTCGTCGGCCGCCTCGAACGCCTCGAGGGTGTGCAGGATCACGGGCTTGCCGGCGATCTTGATGAGCTGCTTGGGGATGCTCAGCCCGACCCGCTGGCCGGTGCCGCCCGCCAGGACCACCGCGGTGGTTCCCGGGCGCCGGCTCTCTCCGTGACTCGACAAGTCAAGTCCTCCTCTGCTGTGCGGCCCGGCATCTGGAGCGGCCGGAAGCCGACGTGAACGGTTGCTGCTGGACGGCCACGCGGAGCGACCGCTTCGGGACGGCCCGCGGGTGCGGTCGGGCCTGTGGATCGCGAGCTGGGGCGGCCGGGAGGTGCCGGAATCGGCGGCCCCGGGTCGCCGTGGATTTTAGCATCGAGACGATGTCCGTTTTCCCGGATGTTGCCGCGAATTTACTCCGTCGCACGGTTGTCCGACACGACGCGCCGCCGGAGCCGAGAACAGGCTCACAGCGGGGTCGCGGAAAGGGTGCAGCGGGCCTCAGAGGCGGACGGGCATGCCCAGGGTGGTCGAAGCCTTCACGGTGGCCGGGTGGGGCGCGACCAGGCCGAGCTTCGCGCGGGCGTCGCACAGGTCGGCGAGCTTCTCGTAGGCGCGCGGGCCGAGCAGCTCGGTCAGCTCCACCGCATAAGAGAGGTATACAGGCTCCGAGGCGGTGTGCGCGGTCGGCGACGAGGTGCACCACCAGTCGAAGTCGTGCCCGCCGGGGCCCCACGAGGCCCGGTCGAACTCGGTGATGAGGGTGACCGACACGTCCGTGCCGTCGGCGCGGTGCTCGGTCTTGAAGTCGCGCTTGACCGGCAGCTGCCAGCACACCTCGGGCTTGTACGTCATCGGGTGGACGCCGTCGCGCATGGCCTGCTGGTGCAGCGCGCACCCGGCCCCGGCCGGGAAGCCCTCGCGGTTGTGGAAGACGCACGCGCCGTCCACAACGGCGGTCTTCTTCGCAGGTTCTTCTTCGCCGTCCTCGTTCTCGAGGGTGTCGTCGACGATGGTGTCCTTCCACCGCCGGTGCAGCTGCCACGTCTCGGGCGTCAGCTTCTTCACGATCTGCTTGGTGCGCTTGACGTCGTCCTCGTCGGTGTAGAACGCGCCGTGCAGGCAGCAGCCGTCCGCGGGCTGGTCGGCCTCGATACCGGGGCAAACGCCCTTCGCTCGGTTGCCTGCCGCTGTGCCTGTTGATTCGCCTCCGGCGAAGATACAGCCCCAGCGCGACAGCAGCCAGGTGAGATCGGCCCGGACCATCGTCTCGGGGTCGTCGGGATCGAGGAACTCCACCCATTCGCGGTCGAAGTCCTGCGCCACCTCGTCGGTCATCCCGCAAAGGTACCCGCACGCGGGAGCCTCGCACGGGACGCGCGCCCGGGATCCGACTTACGGCGTACCCTGGACCCCGTGACCCAGTCCGTCCCGGTTCTGCTGTCGACCACCTCCGTCTACCCGGAGCCCACCGCCGTGGGCTTCGAGCTCGCCGCCGAGCTCGGATACGACGGCGTCGAGCTGATGGTCTTCACCGACCGGGTCTCGCAGGACCCGGCGGCGGCCGCGAGCCTCGCCAAGCACTACGGCGTGAAGATCGGCGCGGTCCACGCCCCGTGCCTGCTCGTGACGCAGCGCGTGTGGAGCTCCGACCCGTGGACGCGCCTGCGCCGCTCGGTGCAGGCCGCCGAGTACCTCGACTCGCCCGTGGTCGTCATCCACCCGCCGTTCTCCTGGCAGAAGGACTACGCCTCGAAGTTCTCCACGGTCCTCGACGGCCTCCGGGCCCGCTACCCGCACGTCGAGATCGCCGTCGAGAACATGTTCCCGCTCAAGCTCGGCAAGCGCAAGCTCGTGCCCTACCGGCCCCACTGGGACCCGACCCGGCACGGCTACGAGTCCTACACGCTCGACCTCTCCCACTGCGCCGCCTCAGGCGCGGACGCGATCGCGATGGCCGAGCGCATGAGCAAGGGCCTGAGGCACATTCACCTCTGCGACGGCACCGAGCCCGGCTCGGACCAGCACCTCGTACCCGGCCGCGGCACCCAGCCGTGCGCCGAACTCCTCGGCTCGCTCGGAGCGTCCGATTGGGAGGGTTCGATCACCGTTGAGGTCAACACCCGCAAGAGCGGCAACAGGACTCGCCGCGCCGAAGACCTCTACGAATCCGTGAAGTTCGCCCGCGACGCGCTCAACGCGGGCAAGCGTCCGTGAACACCGCCGCCTGACGGCATTTTCCCGACATCGATGTTCCACTGCTTAGTCCGGTGGCGTTCCCTCCGATGTAACCCTGGCCTGGTTTAGATAACGGTGCGAAAGACGCCGTCGTCGACAGGAAGCAGGCGCGATCGGATGCGAAGTGAACTCGGGGTCATCCCCCCGGCCAAGCCGCACATCGGCGAAGCCGAGATCGAAGCGGCCGTCGCGGTGCTGCGCAGCGGCATGGTCGTGCAAGGGCCGGAGGTCGCCGCGTTCGAGGCGGGCTTCACCGCCGTCGCCGGCACCGCCCACTGCGTCGCCGTCAACTCCGGCACCTCCGCGCTGCAGCTCGCGCTGCTGGCCATGGGCATCGGCCCCGGCGACGAGGTCGTCGTACCGTCGTTCTCCTTCGCCGCCAGCGCCAACGCCGTCCGCCTCGTCGGCGCCGACCCGGTGTTCGCCGACATCGACCCGGCGAGCTACAACCTCGACCCCGCCGCGGTCGAAGCCCTCATCGGGCCCAAGACCGTCGCGATCATGCCGGTCCACCTGTACGGCAACCCCGCCGACATGACCCGGATCATCGCCATCGCCGAGAAGCACGGCCTCGCGATCATCGAGGACGCCTGCCAGGCCCACGGCGCGGCCATCGCCGATCAGCCCGTCGGCTCCTTCGGCAAGGCCGGGACCTTCAGCTTCTACCCGACGAAGAACATGCACGCCCTCGAAGGCGGCATGGTCTCCACCGACGACGCCGCGTTCGCGCGCACCCTGCGGCTCCTGCGCAACCAGGGCATGGAGGCGCGCTACCAGAACGAGATCGTCGGCGCGAACATGCGCATGACCGACGTGTCCGCCGCGATCGGCCGCGTCCAGCTCGGCCAGCTCGAAGGCTGGACCGAGGCCCGCCGCGCCAACGCCGCCCGCCTCGACGCGGCCCTCAAGGACCTCACCGCGGTCGTCGCGCCCCCCGTGGCCGAAGGCGCCCGCCACGTCTACCACCAGTACACGGTCCGCATCCCCGGCGACCGCGACCGGGCGCAGGCGCTCCTGTCCGAGGCGGGCGTCGGCTCGGCCGTGTACTACCCGACGCCGATCCACCGGCTCGCCCCGTACGTGCACCTCGGCGCGGACCTCCCCGAGACCGACCGGGCCGCCGCCGAAGTGCTGTCTGTCCCGATCCACCCGTCCCTCACCGACCTCGACCTCGACCGCGTCGCCGAGGCCCTTACCGGATTGGAGGGACGCCTGTGAGCACGCTCCGAGCGGGCCTGATCGGCCTGGGCGCCATGGGCCGCAACCACGCCCGCATCCTCGGCGGCCTCGACGGCGTCGACCTCGTCGGCATCGCCGACCCGGTCGCGGACGGCTCCGCCGTCCCCTCCGGCGCGAAGATCGTGCCCCAAGTCGATGACCTCATCGCACTCGGCCTGGACTACGCGGTCGTCGCGTGCCCCACGGCCTACCACGAACCGGTGGGCCTCGCGCTCGCCGAAGCCGGCGTGCACGCCCTCATCGAGAAGCCGCTGGCGCACACCGCGGAAGCGGCCCGCCGCCTCGCCGAGGCGTTCGAGTCGCGCGGCCTCGTCGGCGGGGTCGGCCACATCGAACGGTGCAACCCGGCGATCATCTCGCTGCGCGAACGCCTCGAATCCGGCGAGCTGGGCGAGATCCTGCAGGTCGTCACCCGCCGCCAGGGCCCGTTCCCGCACCGCATCGCCGACGTCGGGGTCGTCAAGGACCTCGCGACGCACGACATCGACCTGACCTCCTGGGTGACCGGGCAGTCGTACCGGTCGATCTCGGCGAGCACCGTGTCGCGCTCGGGCCGCGAGCACGAGGACCTGGTCTCGGCGATCGGGCGCCTGTCGGGCGGCGCGATCGCGAACCACTCCGTGAACTGGCTGAGCCCCTTCAAGGAGCGCACGGCCGTCGTCACCGGGGACAAGGGCTGCTTCATCGCCGACACGCTGACCGCCGACCTGACGTTCTACGCCAACGGCGTCGTCGACACTGAGTGGGAGGCCCTGCGGGCCTTCCGCGGCGTGTCCGAAGGGGACATGGTGCGGTACGCGATCCGCAAGCGCGAGCCGCTGCTGGTCGAGCACGAGCACTTCCGCGACGCCGTGCTGGGCGCCGACACCGACATCGTGGGCCTGCGCCAAGGCCTGGCCACGGTGGAGGTCTCCGAGCAGATGCTGCTGTCGGCCGAGACCGGCTCGACGGTGGCGCTGGCCGACGCCGCTCCCGCCGGTATCTGAAATCGAAACCGAGAGATTGGATCACATGAACATCTGCGTGGTCGCCCTGGGCAAGATCGGGCTGCCGCTGGCGGTCCAGTTCGCCTCGAAGGGCCACAAGGTCGTCGGAGCCGACGTCAACCCGGCGGTGGTGGAGGCGGTGAACGCCGGGCGCGAGCCGTTCCCGGGGGAGCACCGTCTCGGCGAGCTCATGGGCGCGGCCGTTGATGCCGGGACCCTCAAGGCCACCACTGACACTGCTGCGGCCGTCGCCGAATCGGACGCGGTCGTGATCGTCGTGCCGCTCTTCGTGGACGCCGGCGGCACGCCCGATTTCGGGTGGATGGACGCGGCGACCGAGGCGGTCGCGGCGGGGCTGCGCCCGGGGACGCTCGTGTCGTACGAGACGACGCTGCCGGTGGGCACGACCCGCGGGCGCTGGGCGCCGATGCTGGAGGCCGGTTCGGGTCTCAAGGCGGGCAGGGACTTCCACCTGGTCTTCAGCCCCGAGCGGGTGCTGACGGGCCGCGTGTTCGCGGACCTGCGCCGCTACCCGAAGCTCGTGGGCGGTATCGACGAGGCGTCGGCGAAGGCCGGTGTCGCGTTCTACGAGTCGGTGCTGGACTTCGACGAGCGCACGGACCTGGCTCGTGCGAACGGCGTGTGGGACCTGGGTTCGGCCGAGGCCTCCGAGATGGCGAAGCTCGCCGAGACGACCTACCGGGACGTCAACATCGGCCTGGCGAACCAGTTCGCTCGCTTCGCGGACCGCGAGGGCCTGGACGTCATGAAGGTCATCGAGGCCTGCAACTCGCAGCCGTACAGCCACATCCACCTCCCCGGCATCGCCGTCGGCGGCCACTGCATCCCGATCTACCCGCAGATGTACCTGTGGAACGACCCCGAGGCGACGGTGGTGCGAGCGGCCCGCGAAGCGAACGCGGCCATGCCGTCGTACGCGGTCGACGTGCTCGCCGCCGCCTACGGCGACCTCGCGGGCGCAAACGTCCTCGTTCTTGGTGCGGCCTACAGGGGTGCGGTCAAGGAGACCGCGTTCTCGGGCGTGTTCCCGCTCGTGGAGTCGCTGCGCGCCAAGGGCGCCGTGCCGTTCGTGTCCGACCCGATGTACTCGGTCGAGGAGCTGGAGCGCGAGGGCCTGCCCGCGCACCGCGGCGAGCCGGTGACGGCCGTCGTCGTCCAGGCCGACCACGCCGAGTACCGCGCGCTCGCGCCGGAGGACTTCCCGGAGGCGCGCGTCCTGCTCGACGGGCGCCGCGTGACCGATCCCGAACGCTGGCAGGGCGTCCGGCACCTGGTGCTCGGCGCATGAGCACCGGGACGAAGCAGCCCGGCCCGCTCGGCCCCCGGCCGGAGGGCGCGCCCGGGCGCGTCGTCATGGTCGTCGCCAACCAGATCGACGGCGACTCGCGGGTGCAGAAGTCCGCGCAGTCCATGGCCGAGAACGGCTGGGAGGTCCACCTCGTGGGCCTCACTACCACCAAGCACCAGCACTACCGGCAGGGCGACGTCGAGTACCACAAGATCCAGGTGCCGAAGATGAACGCGCCCAAGAGCCTGCGCAACCGGCTCTCGCGCCTGCGGTACCCGCTCGCGTACCCGAGTTCCCTGCGCGCCAACCACCGCCAGACCCGCATCAAAGTCGAGCGGATCGAGCTGGAGGCGAGCCGCGACGAGGCGGGCCGCGGTGGGCACGACGGCCTGCTGCGCGTCCCGCGCCTGGCCCGGCGCTTCGGCCGCAAGGTCCAGCGGTTCTGGATCGGCCGCCGCATCGACCAGACCCGCGCCCGGGCCCGGTCGCTGGAGGCCGACGACCGGTTCCTGGCCCGGCTCTCGCGCCGCTGGTGGGTCCTGCTGCTCGGCGACCGCGTCTGGCGCAAGCTCGACTTCGACGCGATCCGCATCGAGGCGGCCCTGCGCCCGGAGATCCTCCGGCTCGAACCGGACCTGGTCCACGCCCACGACATGATCCCGGTCGGCATGTGCGCCCGTGCGGTGCTGGCGTTGCGGCGCAAGGGCAAGCAGGTCAAGTTCCTGTACGACGCGCACGAGTTCGTGCCCGGCTGCGACTCGCTCCCGGCGAACCGCCTCGAGTCGATGACGCGGTACGAGCGCCGCTACATGCCGTACGCCGACGCCGTCGTCACCGTCTCCGGGCCGCTCGCCGAACTGCTCCAGGAGCGCCACGGCCTCGATCAGCTCCCCACGGTGGTCCTCAACGCGCCGCTCGCCGCCGACGCCTCCCGGCCCGACCCCGGGAACGTCCGCGACACGTGCGGGCTCGACGCCGAGACGCCGCTGGCGGTCTACTCCGGCTGGGTCGCACCGGAACGCAAGATCGAGACGATCATCGAGGCCGCCCGGCTCATCCCCGAGCTGCACGTCGCGTTCCTGACGAGCCGGCCGAACGACCCGTACTTCAAGTCGCTCGTCGCGCTCGGCGAGGAGTACGGGATCGAGGACCGCCTGCACTGGCTCGACTACGTCGCCTACGCGGACCTGCCGCGCTACCTGTCGTCTGCCGACATGGGCATCCACCCGATGGAGGCCGGGCCGATCAACCACGAGATCGCGCTGCCGAACAAGTTCTTCGAGTACAGCCACGCGCACCTGCCGCTGGTCGTCTCCGACGTGAAGACCATGGCCGCCGAGGTCCGCCGCCTCGGCAACGGCGAGGTCTTCACCTCCGGCGACATCGGCAGCCTCGTCGCGGCCGTCGAGAAGGTCCTCGTCGACCCCGACTCGTACCGGGTCGCCTACCAGGACGAGGCCCTCATGGCCGAGTACACGTGGGAAGCGCAGATCGGCCAGTACACCGGCCTGTACGAAGAGCTGATCGGCAAGCCGTAAGCAAGAGCAAAGGCCCGGGTGCGAACCCGGGCCTTTCTCGTTGCCGTTTAACGCAGGTGCTGCTCAAGCGTGGCCACGACGGCGTGACCGGCTTTGCCGTCGCCGTACGGGACGTCCTGCGGCGCTTCGGGAGCCGGGCGGGTCGCGAGCCGCCGCCACTCCGGGGTGCCGAGCGCGGCCGGGTCCGGCACGAGGTGGTTCCAGCCGTCTTCGAGGGTCTCGACCCACTCGGTCTCGGTGCGCAGCGTCGTGCAGGGGCGGCCCAGCAGGTACGCCTCCTTCTGCAGGCCACCGGAGTCGGTGACGACGCCGCTGGAGGCGAGCACGGCCGCCACGAGCTCGTCGTACGGCAGCGACGGGCAGGCGGTGACCGACCCGGCCTCGAGGTCGAGGCCGTGCTGCTCGGCCTTGGCGCGCAGGCGCGGGTGGACGAGGAGCGCCACGGGCAGCGGCAGGTCGTTGAGCGCCTTCAAAAGTGCGGCGAGCCGTGCCGGGTCGTCGGTGTTCTCGGCCCGGTGCAAGGTGGCGACGAGGAACGGCGCGTCCGTGTCCAGCGGCAGGTCGGGGCGGCGGCCCTCGGCGAGGACCGTGTCGCGGGTCTGGAAGCACACGTCGACCATGACGTCCCCGACGTTCACGGCCCGGGCCGCCAGGCCCTCGGAGGCCAAGTGCCGCAAGGCCTCGTCGGTCGGTGCGAGCAGCAGGTCCGCGCAGTGGTCGGTGAGGACCCGGTTGTGCTCCTCGGGCATGCGGCGGTTGAAGGACCGGAGCCCGGCCTCCAGGTGCGCGACCGGCAGGTGCTGCTTCACGGCCGAGAGCGCGCCCGCGATCGTGGAGTTCGTGTCGCCGTAGACGAGCACCCAGTCCGGTTGCTCCGCTTCGAGGATCGGGTCGATCGCGGCGAGCATCGCGCCGGTCTGGGCGCCGTGGCCCCCCGAGCCGATGCCGAGGTGGAAGTCCGGCTGCGGGATGCCGAAGCCGGAGAAGAACACGTCCGAGAGTTCCGGGTCGTAGTGCTGCCCGGTGTGGACGACGACGTGCTCGTGGCCGGTGCCGTCGAAGGCCCTCGCGACCGCGCCGAGCTTCACCAGCTGCGGGCGGGCGCCGACGATGCTGACGACTTTCATGCGTGCTCCTCGCTCAGGGACAGCTCGCCGTCCGCTTCCAGGTACCGCTCACCGGTCTCGGGGCAGCGCCACTGCCCGTCGCCGTCCTTCTCCAGCCGCGCCCCGGCGCGGCCGACCCAGCCGGCCTGACGGGCGGGCACGCCCATGACCAGCGCGTAGTCGGGCACGTCCTTGGTGACGACGGCCCCGGCGGCGACCATGGCCCAGCGGCCGATGCGCACGGGCGCGACGCACACCGCGCGGGCCCCGATCGAGGCGCCCTCGGCGGCCTCGACCCCGACGGCCTCCCAGTCGGCGGCGCGCTTCACGGTGCCGTCGGGGGCGACCGAGCGCGGGTTGTGGTCGTTGGTGAACACGGCCGCGGGGCCGACGAACACGCCGTCGGCCAGGGTCGCGGGCTCGTACACGAGCGCGTAGTTCTGGACCTTCACGTTGTCGCCCATGCGGACCCCGGTGCCGATATAGGCGCCCCGGCCGATGACGCAGTGCTCGCCGAGGACCGCGTGCTCGCGGATCTGCGCGAGGTCCCATACGGCGGAATGTGCGCCGATGCTCGCACTCTCGTGCACCTGTGCGGATTCTTGAATCCTGTAAGGCATTCGCTGCTTTCAATTCATTCGATGCGGCGGCGGGCGCGCCCAATGGTCGGGAGATCATATGCCCGACTAGTTGGCATAGACCTCATCGGATACAGGCGAATTTCATTCGGCGCGGCCGCATATACGCGGCGAACTGCGAGAAAACGATGCGTTAACTATGTCGTCTCGTATGATGCGGCGTTGGACGACGGCTTTTCAACGGCCGATCGCGATAATCGGAGGAATCATGGGCAACCGTCCCGGGCGCATCGTGATGCTGGTGCAGAACGGCGTCACCGGCGACTCGCGCGTGCAGAAGGAGGCCGCGTCGGCCGCCGCCGCGGGCTGGGAGGTGTTCCTGCTCGGCCGGTCCGACGGGCGGGCCGAGGAGTGGGACCTCGACGGCGCCACCGTGCGCCTCGTGCCGACCCAGCGCACGTTCGACCTGCGCCGCCACGAGGTCCGCCGCCCCTGGCTGCGCGGCCCCCTCGCCTACCCGCCCGGGCCGCTGGAGGCCTACCGCCGCAAGCAGGTCCAGGCCTGGAAGGCCGACCTCGCGTTCGAGCGTGCCCGCGGGGGAACGAGCCTCTCCTACAGCGTGAAGCGCGCCGCGTTCGGCACCGCGAGCCTGTGGATCAAGGCCCGCACCCGCGCCAGCCGCCTCGCCCGCGAAGGCCGCGCCGCCGCGAACTCACCGGTGGACCGCGCAGCGTTCCGCTTCTGGCGCAAGACACTCGGGGACCGGTCCTGGCGCCGCCTTGACCCGGCCCTGTGGGACCTCGAACTCGCCTTCGGCCCCGTCATCGACGAGCTCAAGCCGGACCTGATCCACGCCAACGACTTCCAGATGCTCGGCGTCGGCGCCCGCGCGAAGGTCCGCGCCAGCGCCAAGGGCCGCGACGTGAAACTCGTCTGGGACGCCCACGAGTTCCTGCCCGGCATGAAGCCGTGGAAGGACCACCCGTGGTGGCACGCCGCGCAGGTCGCGCACGAAAGGGAGTTCGCGCCCTACGCCGACGCGGTCGTCACCGTCTCCGAACCGCTCGCGGACCTGCTCGTCGCCGAGCACGGCCTCACCGAGCGGCCATCGATCTGCATGAACACCCCCGACGTGGCCGAATACGACGGCGAGTACGCGGCCGACGAGGTCCCCGACGTGCGTGAACGCTGCGGGCTCGCGAAGGACGTCCCGCTCATGGTCTACAGCGGCGTCCCGCTCGTGCAGCGCGGCATCCACATCATGGTCGAGGCCCTGCCGGAGCTCCCGGAAGCGCATGCGGCCCTGGTGCTCTCGAAGCACCACTGGTCGTACGTCCGGTCCCTCATGGCCCGCGCCGATGAGCTGGGCGTGGCCGACCGCGTCCACCTGCTGCCGCACGTGGAGCACCACCAGGTGGTGCGGCACATCGCGACCGCCGACATCGGTGTCAGTCCCAACCACCACCACCAGAATCACGAGATCTCCTTGAACACCAAGTTCTTCGACTACTCGCACGCGAGGCTCCCGCTGGTGGTCTCGGACGTGAAGACCATCGCCGCGGAGGTGCGCCGCACCGGCCAGGGCGAGGTCTACCGCGCCGAGGACACGGCCGACTTCGTGCGCGCCGTCAAGCAGGTCCTCGCCGACCCCGACGCGTACCGGCGGGCCTACGACGAACGCGTCCCGCTCGAGGAGTGGACGTGGACCGCGCAGGCGCGCGTCCTCACCGGTGTCTATGAAGGACTCATCGGGGGCCGCAAATGAGCGGGCGGCGGGTCGCGGTGGTGACGCCCTGGTACCCCGATCCCCAAGTGGCGTACGGCGGTGCGTTCGTCCAGGCCAAGGTCGAGGCCGTCGCGCACGGCTGCGAATCGCTCGAGGTCTACCACCTCAAGAGCTGGCCCGTGGGCACGCCCCGCGCGTCCCTGAGCGACTACCCGCAGCTCACCGACCTCCACACCCGGCTCCTGGCCCGCTCGGACGCGCCGCTGGCGACCGCGGGCGGGGCCGTCCTCCACCGCGTCGTCACCTTGACGCCGCGCGACCCGGCCTGGATCAAGCACTCCGACGCGTCGGCGCTGTGGCTGCGCGCGCACCTCAAGGGCGAGCCGCTCGACGCGCCGATCGTCCACGCGCACGTGCCGATCGCGGGCGGCTGGGCGGCGCTGGAGAACGCCCGCCCGGACGCGAAGGTCTACATGACCGAGCACTCCTCGTTCCTCGACAAGGTGCTGGCCCAGCCGGAGGCGCGGGCCCGCTACGAGGAAGTGCTCGAACGCGCGGACGGGATCTTCCTCGTCGGCGAGCCGCTGCACGACCAGATCAGCGCCGAGTTCCCGCACCTGGCTGCGAAACTCGAGTACATCGCGAACCCGATCGACTTCCAGGGCCCGCGCGCCGCGCCCCCGAAGTCCCTGGACCGCTGGCTTTCCGTGGCGGGCATGACCGAGCGCAAGCGCATCGACTACCTCCTCGAAGCGTTCCGCCGCTGCCGCGAGGACCACCCCGAGCTCCACCTGACTCTCGCCGGGGACGGCAAGGAACGGGCCGAGTACGAAGCCCTCGCAAAGCAACTGGGCCTCTCGGACGCGGTCGAGTTCCTGGGCTCGGTCAGCCCCGACGAAGTCCCCGGGCTCATGGCCTCCCACGACCTGTTCGTCCACACCAGCCGCTACGAGACCTTCGGCGTCGTCGTGGTCGAAGCGGTCGCCGCGGGCCTGCCGGTCCTGGTGTCCCGCTGCGGCGGCTCCGACCAGGTCCTGCAGGGCATCGAGACCGAGGCCGGGCAGATGTACGACGTGGACGACGACCCCGAGGCGTTCGTCGCGGCCTACCGGGAGCTGCGCGACCGCTACCCCGAGAAGACCGACCTGACCGCCGCGCGGGAGCACCTGCGCGGCAAGTACTCCTACGCCACCGTGGCCGAGCGCCACTTCGAGATCTGGGACCGGACTGAAGGAGGCGAACGGTGAAGCTCCTGTTCGTAGCCCCGCGCAGCGTCTGGCGCAAGGCGCTCGACTACGAGACCCGCCTGGCCCTCGCCGACGGGCACCACGTCCGCGTCGTCGTCGAGGAGCACCCGGAGCTCGTGCTCGACCCGCGTGTGGAAGTCGAGTACATCGGCGCGGGCGCACTCCACACTCCCGAGCCGCGCCTGCAGGGCATCCTCTTGCGCCGCTTGCCCCTCGGCGGCCTGCGCCGGATCGGGCGCGGCCCGCTGCGCAAGCCGGCCGGCAAGGTCGCCCGCCGCTGGAAGCGCATTGTGGTCGACCCGCGCGACAAGGAGCGCCGCCGCAACACCGAGGCGCTGCGGACCGCCCACCGCACCGAGAAGACCAGTGCGGCCGTAGCCGAGTGGGCCCCCGACTGGATCGTGCTGCACGAACCCCAGGCGGTCGAGCTCGCCGTCGACTGGCTGCCCGCCGTGCTCGACGCCCGGCCCGAACTGACGACCACCTTCTCTTACGAACCGCGAGCCCCCTATGTCGACTGACCGCCCCCGCCTGCTCTACCTGGCGTTCTTCTTCCCGCCCTCGCGCGCCAGCGGCGTCTTCCGCGCCCGCGCCACGGCCGACCACTTCGCGGCCCAGGGCTGGGACGTCACCGTGTTCAAAGCCCCCGACGAGTACTACGAGCGCGTGACCGGCTCGGTGGACCCCGAGTTCGCCGACGCGGTCGACCCGCGCGTGGAGATCGCGACCCCGTCGGTCAGCTACTTCAAGTGGGAGACCGACATCCGCCAGTACGGGCGCTTCCGGGGGAACTTCCCGGTCCTGGCCCGCAACCTCAACAACAAGGTGCACCTCAAGGTCTTCCCCGACAACTACCTGTCCTGGGGCGTCTCCTCGCTCCGCGAGGCCCTGCGCCGCCACCGCAAGCAGCCCTTCGACATGGTCGTCGCCACGGGGAACCCGTTCGCGGCCTTCGGTGCCGCGTGGGCGTTCGGGAAGCTCACCGGCCGCCCCTACGTCGTCGACTACCGCGACTCGTGGACCCTCAGCCAGTTCAAGAACGCCCCCGCGTTCCCGCCCGACCACCCCGCCTGGAAGTGGGAGCGGCGCATCCTCCGCTCGGCCGCGGCCTCCCTGCACGTCAACCAGAACATGCTCGACTGGCACGCCGAGCGCTACCCCGAGGCCGCCGACCGCATGCAGGTCGTCCTCAACGGCTGGGACCCCGAGGTCTTCGCCGAGGCCGAAGCCCCCGAACCGGACGCGGACCGGCCGCTCACCTTCTCCTTCATCGGCACGCTCACGATCGTGCAGCCGATCCCGGAGATGCTCGAGGCGTTCCAGTTCATGCGCGCCTCCGGCCGCCACGCCGACTCGACCATGGACCTCTACGGCCACTTGGGGTTCTTCGCGGGCGGAGAGACGCTGCTGCGTACGGAACTGGGCCTGGCCGACCCGATCGACGGCGTCGAGTACCGGGGCGCGGTCCCCAAGCCGCGGATCGCCAGCGCCTACGCCGCGAGCGACGTGCTCCTGTTCGTCACGGGCGGTTCGAAATACGTGACCACCGGGAAGGTCTTCGAGTACATGGCCTCGGGCAAACCGATCGTCTCCATCCACGAACCGGGCTGCGCCGCTGAGGAAGTCCTCCAGGGATACCCCCTCTGGTTCGTCCCCGAGAGCCTCGACCCGGTCCACATCGCCGCCGCGATGGCCGAAGCCGGGGACGCGGCCCGCAAGGCCGACCCGGCCGTCGCCGCCCAGGCCCGCGCGCACGCCGCCTCCTTCACCCGCGGCAAGGCGCTCGAGCAGTTCGAGCAGTGGGCCCGCACCGAGATCGGGGGGAAGGGCAAGTGACCGGCACCGTCGAAGCCGCGCGCGAACGCGTGGTCCTCATCCTCTTCAACAAGAACGCGGTCAACCGGTCCCTCCCGTACATCGAAGGCGTCGCCTCGCGCGGCGTCGAGGTCGCCGTCGTGGTCGCCGACGGCCTGGGCTGGAACAACCCTCCCGTCCTGCCTCCGTACGTCGATGTCCGGACCCTGGGTCCGGCCGAGAAGCGCCAGTTCGGCATCCGCGCCTACTTCGGCCTCGTCGAACGCCTCCCCGGCGGCATCCTGCGCCGCCTGGAGTCCGGCCTCCCCGGCGTCCTCGGCCGCGCCTTCGGCAAGGCCGCCCGCGTCCACCGCAAGGCCGCCGGGAAGCTCCGCAAGCACCTGTTCTGGCCGACCTACCGGATGCTGCGCGGCCACTCCCTGCGCCGCATCGCCCTCCGCCGCCTCGGCCCGCTCCACCTGGAGTCGGCCACCCGGGTCGTGTGCGCCGACGACGTCGCCGTACCCCTGGCCTGGTCCATCGCCCAGCGCCACGCCCACCTCGACGTGACCCGCTCGCTCCACTTCGGCCCCTACCAGGACCTCCCGGTCACCGCCCCCAGAGACCCCTGGCTCTTCGACTCCCCGGAAGCCGCCGAACGCGCCCCCTACACCCCGCTCTAGGCAAAACACCCGGAACCAGGCGAAACCAGTACTCAACCCTGCGCGAACAGAGGTTTCAAGCCCGCAGAACCTTGGAATAAGACGATCATTCCTATCTTGAGGCGTGATTTCCAATGTTGCGCCGGATGTGTTACGCCACCGTGACCTGAGTGCGGGCCGCGGGCGGCTACGCTGCAGACATGCTGCGTTCTGTCATTCTCGCCGCCGCCCGGTCATCGAAGATCGAGCGGCTCGTCGGCACCGCGCCGGTGACGCGGTCGCTCGTCCGCCGCTACGTCGCGGGCGAGACCACGGCCCACGCCGTGGCCACCACCCGGACCCTCGCCGCCGACGGCCTCCTCGCCACGCTCGACTACCTCGGCGAGGACACCGTCGTCGTCGAACAGGCCGACGCCACCCGCGACGAGTACCTGGGCCTCCTCGCCGCCCTGAAGGCCGAAGGCCTCTCAACCTCCGCCGAGGTCAGCGTCAAGCTCTCCGCCGTCGGCCAGCGCATCGACGCTGAACTCGCCTACGACCGCGCCCGCGAGATCTGCGCGGCCGCCGCCGACGCGGGCACCACGGTCACCATCGACATGGAGGACCACACCGTCACCGACTCGACCCTCGAGATCGTGGCGCGCCTGCGCGAGGAGTACCCCTCCACCGGCGCCGTGCTCCAGTCCTACCTGCGCCGCACCGAGGACGACTGCAAGTCGCACGCCGTCCCCGAATCGCGCATCCGGCTCTGCAAGGGCGCCTACAAGGAGCCCGAGTCGGTCGCCTACCAGCGCAGCCTCGACGTCGACCGGTCCTATGTGCGCTGCATCAACGCGCTCATGGCCGGCGAGGGCTACCCGATGCTCGCGACGCACGACCCTCGCCTGATCGAGATCGGCATCGACCGGGCGCGCTGGTACGACCGCGACAAGGAGTCGTTCGAGTTCCAGATGCTGTACGGCATCCGCCCGACCGAGCAGCTGCGCCTCGCCGCCGAGGGGTACCGGATGCGCGTCTACGTGCCCTACGGGGACCAGTGGTACGGGTACCTGATGCGCCGCATGGCCGAGCGCCCGGCGAACCTCGCCGTCTTCGCCCGCTCCCTGTGGACGAAGTCCTAGCGCAACCCGCTCCACCGCAACACCACCGACGAGCGGGCCCTTTCCGGGGCCCGCTCGTCCGCGTTCCCCGGCTCCATTGGAGTCCTCTCAGGAACCGTGCCGCGGGGGAGTGGCCGAGGACACGCAACAGGCAGGTCACAGCGGTAGACGCCCAGCGCACACCCGCAGTTCGGGGCTCGCACGGGTAGCGGCCAGCGACTACAGTTGCGAACGTGACTCAAGCCCCCGAGGACTTCACCCCGGACTCCCCCGAGCGCGACCACCCCGGCGAACCCCGCCCCGGTCAGGCCGCCTCGGCTCCGCACGTGCCCGGACAGCGCTCCGGCAGTGCCGCGCCGGGTGAAGCGCCGCGCGGCACCTCGCCCCAACCGGTGCTGCCGCAAGCGGACACGGGCGACGCGGTGATCCCGCAGGCCGCCCCCATGCCCCCGATCCCCGAGCCCACGGCCCCGCCCTCGGCGCTCCCGGTCGACATGCTCCCGCCCGGGGCGGTCCCGCAGGCCCCCATGCCCGGGCAGATGCCGGGCCAGATGCCCGGCGCGTACCCGACCGCGCCCTACCAGGGCGTCCCGCAGCACGGCGCCGTCCCGCCCGGCCAGATCCCGCCCGGACCCGTCCCGCTCAGCGCGATGCCGCCGTGGCCCGGCGGCCCGGTCTACTACCAGCCGCGCCCCGACCGCAAACGGTCGCCGATCGGCACCATCCTCGTCGTCCTCCTCCTCGTCACGGGCTCCGTCTTCGGCGGGGCCCTCGTCAACGGCTGGCGCCCGGGCATGCCCGCCGCCGAGACCGGCACGATCGAAGGCCTCGCGGTCCAGCCCGGCGAAGGCACCGTCCCCAGCCCCGGCCCCAACGCCTCCGAAGCCGAGATCCTCGCCTACCTCAAAGAGCAGGCGCAGCTCGTCCTCGACGCCCAGTCCGAGTCGCTGATCAACAACAGCCTCGAAGGCTGGCTCGCCGCCTACGACCCCACCCTGCACGACCCGATGACCCGCCGCTTCGACTCGCTCACCTCGATGCAGGTGTCCCGCTTCGACTACCAGATCGCCTCGGGCCCCATCGAGGACGCGTCCGGCGCGGTCCCCCTCTACGACATCTCCGTCGCGCTCTCCTACTGCTTCGTCGAACCGGCCGGCACGTGCAAGGCCGCCGACATCGTCTTCGACTCGCGCTGGCGCGCGGGCGACGACGGCCTGGTCATGGTCGAGGTCTCGAACTCGGAGTACGGGGAGGGCCCGCACCCGTGGGAGGTCACCGACCTCGTTGCGGCCGTAGGCGAGCGCACCGTCACCGCCGTGCCGCTGGAGATGGCCGACCGCCTCGACGAGGCCCTGGAGATCTCCGAGGCCGCCGCGGTGAACGCCGACAAATGGGCGTACTGGGAGAAGCCCGACCGGTACGTCATCTACATCGCCAGCGACGACGAGTTCGAGACCTGGTTCGGGGGCTTCTGGGACTCCGAGGACGTGCTCGGCTTCGCGCTCCCGCTCTCGGGCACCGTGAACGGCGAACGCCAGCCGTCCACCTACGCCACCGTCATGGGCGTCGACCGCACCGGCTGGGGCTACGGCCTGACCTCGGTGATCCGGCACGAGCTCGGCCACGCCGTGACCCTGTGGGCCGCGCCGTCCGAGCGGTACGCCGACGACACGTGGTGGATGGTCGAGGGCGTCGCCGAGTACATCGACCACGGCGACCGGTCCCTCGACGAGTACGACCGCACGCTCGACGTGCGCGACTACGTGGCCCAGGGCGGCTGCGAGACCGACATCCTCCCGCCCGACGCCGACGACGACACCCTCGCCGGGTCCGGCAAGTACGGGTGCGGGTTCCTCGGCGTGCACTACATGATCGACACGTACGGCGTCGACAAGTTCGCCGAGTTCTTCGGAGCGACGGCCCGCGAGGGCAGGCCCGCGGTGGACGTTGCCGAAGAGGTGTACGGGAAGAGCTATGCCGACCTGATGCAGGAGATTACGGCCTTCATTGCCCAGACCGTGTGAGATCGGGTGTTGCCGGGTGGCCCGGACTGCCGTAACATGAGCCTCATCCCAATCGAAAGACATCAACGTCACAGTCTGTGACGACCGACTTGTTTCGGTTCATATGGGCATTCGCGTCCGCCGCACCTCAAACACATCACACAACCCCACGTCCTTGCATTAGTGCTCGCAACAGCCCTCGACAGAACGGTGAGACACATGAGCGAACCCGGGGACCTCCTCGACGAGGTCAAGTTCTTGACGGTGACGGAGGTGGCCGAGCTGATGCGCGTCTCGAAGATGACGGTGTACCGGCTCGTCCACAACGGCGAGATCGCGGCGGTGCGGGTCGGGCGCTCCTTCCGCGTGCCCGAGAGCGCCGTCAAGACCTACCTCTCCGAAGCGCTCCAGACCGACGACTGATCCCCCTCGGCCCGGCAGGTCCCGCCACGCGCGAGCTGTGACGGGGCCTGCGGTTCCGCTCGCCCGGCGCGGGGGCCGCCGGGAAGGCGCGTTAGGCTGGTCGGGCTCGAAAAATTGTCTAGTGAACATCTGTGAGGAAGCTCTATGGGCTCGGTCATCAAGAAGCGGCGCAAGCGCATGGCGAAGAAGAAGCACCGCAAGCTGCTCCGCAAGACCCGCGTGCAGCGTCGCAAGCTCGGCAAGTAACCGAGTCGACCGGCTCCCGAGTACCTGCGGGTAGGCTGGGCGCATGCCAGAGTTTGCAGCGGTAGCGTTCGCCTTCGAGGTGCGATTCCTCGTCTACCTGGTCATCACGCTCGGAGCTGCCTTGCTATCGGTGATCGCCCTCACCCACTGCGCGGTGCAGAAGCCAGACGCGTTCCACGCCGTCGGCACGCTCTCCAAGGGCGCATGGCTCGGCATCCTGGCGATCAGCCTGGTCTTGTCGCTGCTGTTCAGCCAGCGGCCGGGGTCGGGGCTCATGTTCACCCTGGTGGCGATCGCCGCGTCGCTCGTGTACCTCCTGGACGTGCGCACCGGTTTCAAAGACCTCCGTGGCGGCGGTTCGTCGTACTGAGCGGTTCCGCTCGAACACGTGAGAAAGCCGCGTCGACCTTGTCGACGCGGCTTTCGTTGTGCCTTGCGGCCCTTAGGGCCTGTGCTGCGAATCAGACCGGTCGTTATCCGGCCCGTTTGCCCGCTCGCTGCGTTGTCGGCCCTCCGAATACAACACCGGTATTCGGAGGGCCTTCCGCC